>DAWBVG010000521.1:0-12199 GCA_052279865.1 Muribaculaceae bacterium | reverse complement strand
TGGTGCGGTAGTTCAGCTGGTTAGAATACATGCCTGTCACGCATGGGGTCGCGGGTTCGAGTCCCGTCCGCACCGCTGAGGAGAGAGGAAGAGCAGCAGCGTAAACTTAGGTTTCCTGCTGCTCTTTTTTCATATCCCGACGCGAAGCATACACAACCTAAGTACACAAGTCTGCCCCTATGACTATATCAATAATTAATGGACCCAATCTGAATCGCCTCGGAAAGCGCAATCCCGAGTTTTACGGTTCTGAAACATTCGAAGAGACATTGGAAGCCATTCGGAATAGATTTAAGGGAATCGATATTCGTTATTTCCAATCCAATTCCGAGGGAGAAATCATAGATATCATACAACGCGAAAACCTTGACAACTCCGTAGCAGGCATAATTATCAATCCGGGTGCATATGCCCATTACTCCTATGCCATCGCAGATGCCATAGAAGATTCAGACAAACCGGTTGTCGAGGTCCACATATCAAACATCCATGCGCGTGAAGAGTTTCGGGCGAAATCCGTCACAGCCCGCGCTGCCTCGGCTGTAATCGCAGGCTGCGGCAGAATGGGGTATTCCCTCGCCATTGAATATCTCGTATCAACAAGCCTATGACTCCGGAACTCAACCAATACGTCGAGAGACACACTTCTCCGCAACCCACGTACCTCGACACCATCGAACGCCAGACCAACCTCCGGCTACTCAACGGGCGCATGTGCTCAGGGCTCATGCAGGGAAGGCTGCTGAAAATGCTCACAGCCATGATTCGTCCTACGCGCGTTTTGGAACTCGGAACATTCTCCGGATTCTCTGCCCTCAGCATCGCCGAAGCTCTTGAGGAAGATGCCACCATCGACACCGTGGAGATCGACGACGAACTGGAAGATTTCATCCGCCATAGTCTTTCCTTAGCCCCATGCGGCAACAAGGTTAGGCTGCACATAGGCAGCGCCGAGGACGTCGTGAAGCAATGGACCAATGAAACATTCGACCTCATATTTATCGATGCTGACAAACGCCGCTACTGCCAAGATTTCGACCTCTGTCTCCCTCTCCTCCGTAAAGGGGGCTTCATTCTTGCCGACAATACCCTTTGGGACGGACACGTCACAGATCCGGCAAAAGACAGAGATCCTCAGACGCGGGGCATCAAGGAATTCAACGATATGGTGCGCAATCGCACCGACATAGAAACGGTCATACTTCCGATTCGCGATGGGCTTTCACTCATAAGGAAGAAATAAGGAGAACCCGCCATAAACGATTTCGCAGTTTCACTCGTTCTAAAAAAAAGAGATGAAACAAATCCTCAATTAATTCAAACCCGGTTGCGCAAGCAACCCCAATTATATAAAAAAATGGAAGGCAAACGTCAAGCTAAAATATCACGTCTCATACAGAAGGAACTAAGTGAGATCTTCCGCCGCCAAACGGCAGCGATGGGCAACGTGCTCGTATCGGTAAGTGCCGTGCGGGTATCTCCCGACCTCAGTATTGCCAAGGCATATTTGAGTATATTCCCCCCTGAAAAATCACAGGAGATAATTGAAAACATCAAACGTCAGTCTAAAACCGTTCGTTACGAACTCGCACAGGCGGTGAAGAGCGTGCTCCGCAAATGCCCCGATCTGCAGTTCTACCTTGACGATTCCTTGGACTACATCGACAACATAGACCGTCTTCTGTCGTCAGACCATAAGCAAGAGGAGGTTTAGCATCATCAGGCACTCGTCAGAATAATCACGTTCCTTTGATGAATAGAACCCCGGCAGCCGGGATAGCGTGGCGCTATCTCGTGTCTAAAAAATCACACAGTGCGGTTGGAGCCATCTCGGTGGTCTCCATCTGCGGCATGGCTGTTGCCACCGCAGCGATAATCTGTGTGCTTTCCGTTTTCAATGGCTTCAAGGGAATCATTGCCGACCGGCTCGACACGCTCTCTCCAGATGTCATTGTCGAACCATTGAAAGGGAAAGTTTTCCCTGATGCCGATTCCATTGCGAAGCGCATTGAAAATATTAAGGAAGTCGAAATCGCATCCCCTACGCTCACCGACAATGCCCTGGCTCTCTGTGGATCTCGTGAAATGCCCGTCACCCTCAAGGGAGTACGGCTTAACGAGTTCCACAAGATCACTTCTCTCGACTCCCTTATTATTGACAAGGCTCCCCTCCGCAACGTTAGCACCGATTCTGAATTTTACGAAGCCATCTTCTCGATAGGAGCTGCAGCCGGAATATCAGCCACTCCCGAAGACGAAGTGCTCCTTTTCACCCCCATAAGGGAAGGAAGAGTTAACCTTTCCAATCCGGCATCATCCTTTCTAACCGATTCAGTCAGAGTGACCGAAGTATTTAGGTCGGATCAATCCCAATTCGACGAAAATCTGGTAATCGTGGATATTGAGCTTGCGAGAGATCTACTTCAATACGACACCGAAGCCTCAGCCATAGAGATCCTCACTGCCCCTGGCACTGACATCGACAGACTGATATCCGAGATTTCCAAAGCAATTGGACCCGAATTCACCGTAAAAGACAGGCTTCGGCAGCAAGAAATGAATTTCCGCATGATTTCGATTGAAAAATGGGTTACTTTTCTTCTTCTGTTTTTCATTCTCGTCATAGCCTCATTCAATATCATCTCGTCTCTCTCAATGCTCGTAATAGAGAAGGAAAAATCAATCTCCACGCTCCGCGCGATGGGTTTCAGCCGGAGAGGCATAGGTTCAATATTTTTCTGGGAAAGCATTTTTGTAACCGTCATAGGAGGCATATCCGGAATCGTAATCGGAATCATCCTTACACTCATGCAGGAACATTGGGGACTCATCAAACTTCAGGGAGACCCGGGCACATTGACCGTTGCCTCATATCCCGTTCACCTTGACCCCGCCGACATTCTGGTAACGCTTCTCCCGATTGTCATAATAGGATTCGCCACTGCGTTTATCACAGCCGCTTACGCCCGTTCGCGCTCCCGCTCCTCAGAATCCTCCGAATAGCAAATTTGCGTTAAATTCTGTCAATTTGTTACAATTTAACCATTGGAGACTTGTAAATTTCATAATTTATATATAAATTTGCAAAATATTAATAAAATTTGTATACATATTTAGCCAAAATATTCTAAAATCTAATCGGCAACATGGAGAAAATTGATAATCTCGACAGAAAGATTCTTAATATTATCATGCAGAACGCCCGCATCCCCTCTAAGGATGTGGCAATCCAGTGTGGAGTTTCAAGAGCAGCTATCCATCAGCGCATTCAGCGCTTGATCGACATGAAAGTGATCACAGGTTCCGGATATATCGTGAATCCCCGTTCTCTCGGTTTCAACACCTGTACATACATTGGTGTTCGTCTCGAGAAAGGTTCGATGTATCGTGAAGTAGTGAAAGAATTCAACAACATTCCGGAAGTGGTGGAATGTCACTTCACCACCGGTCCATACTCCATGCTCATAAAGGTCTATGCGCAGGACAACCAGCATCTGATGGAGCTCCTGAACGATCGCATCCAGCATATTCAAGGTGTAACCGAAACGGAAACACTGATATCTCTTGAACAGAGCATGAACCGTCAGATTCATGTCGGTGTTGACAATCCGGTTCATCCCCACGCGGACGTGCAGTAATCACGACATCCGGTAATCTTATTTTTCATTATGAATCTCAAGATATCTAAAAAGACCCTCTATTCTATATTGGCCGTGGCATTCCTTGCCCTCACGGCCTTTCTTTTTTTCTGTCCCGACGACATTGAAGGCAACGTGCTCCAGCAGCACGATATTCAGCAGGGAATAGCAAACGGCCAGGAAGGGAAAGCCTTTCATGAAGCCACTGGCGAAACAACACGCTGGACCAATTCGCTCTTTGGAGGAATGCCTAATTTCCAGATTGCGCCTTCATATCCAGCCGGGAAAGCCATAGGCTGGATATGGAGTGTATACACTCTCGGGCTGCCATCGCCGGCAAACTTGCTGTTTGCCATGATGGTGGGTTTCTTCATAATGTGCCTGTGCTTGAGATTCAAATGGTATAACGCCCTTTTTGCAGCCATTGCATGGGGATTCTCTTCTTATTTTATCATAATAATCGGTGCAGGACATATCTGGAAATTCGTTACACTCGCTTACATTCCGCCCACAATCGGAGGAATCGCCTTATGCTACAGAGGGAAATATCTTCAAGGCACCGCTCTTGCCGCCTTGTTTGGAGCCCTGCAGCTCCAGAGCAACCATCCTCAGATGTCTTACTATTTCCTCTTCGTAATCTTCGCAATGGTTATTGGCTGGCTATGCACTGCGATCCGTAATCACAAGATGAAACAATGGGGAATAGCAACCGCATGCATCCTTGCTGCGGGCATTCTTGCCGTTGGTGCAAACTCGGCGAGTCTTTACAATTCGTATGAATATTCAAAAGAGACAGTGCGCGGTCGCGCCACAGACCTCACTCCTGCTCCCGGAGCTGAAACCGGAGGCATGAGCCGCAGCGCCATTACAGCATGGAGCTATGGCATTGACGAAACTCTTTCCCTCCTGATTCCAAATGTAAAAGGGGGAGCAACCATAAAACCTGTGGCTGGTGAGACCCAACTTCTTTCTCTTGCAGACACAGATAAAGCCGATGATCTTTCTCTCTCTCCGGAAGAACTGCAATTTCTCGCCCAATTTCCGCAATATTTCGGTGATCAACCTATGACAAACGGACCGGTATATGTCGGAGCGTTCGTACTCTTACTCGCCATCCTTGCCCTATTCACGGTAAATTCCCCTATGAAATGGGCACTCTTCGGCGTCTCCGTTCTGGCAATTCTGCTCTCATGGGGCCACAATTTTGAAGCATTCACTGATTTCTTCATAGATAATTTCCCGGGCTATAACAAATTCCGCGCTGTTGCAAGTATTCTGGTGATTGTGGAATTCACCATCCCTCTCCTTGCCATAATGGCTATCAAGAAGATGATGGAGACCGAGAATTATCTCGAACGCTTTGGAATGGTGCTCTATGCCGTCTTCGGTCTCGGAATCGCTGTATGTTTCCTCGGCTGGGTGTCGCCATCGGTTTTCGGAGAGCCCTATAGTGCATCTGAAATTCAGCAGCTTCAGCAAGTTGGAGCATTCTCGAATCCTCAGTATTACAACATTCTCAACGCCATCCGCGACACACGTCTCTCACTTGTAAGCGCAGACTCACTGCGTTCCCTTATATTCATTCTCCTTGGAGGCGTTGTCATATATCTCTATCTAAGGCGTGCCGTAACCAATCGCGCAGTGTTTGTATGCATGCTTTCTGCGGTGATGCTTATCGACCTCTTCTCCGTAGGCAAGCGCTATGTCAATTCTGAGAATTTCACACGTCCGGCTCTTGACGAGGTAACCTTTAACAAAACCGCTGCCGACGAGGCAATTCTAAAAGATACTTCCAACTATCGCGTATACGACGTGCAAGGTCTCTACTCCGCACGCTCATCTTATTTCCACAAGACCATCGGTGGATATCATGCAGCGAAGCTCACAAGATACAACGACCTTCTCGACCGCCAGATCTCCAAAGGGAACATGGGTGTTCTGAATATGCTCAACACCAAATACTTCCTTTCCGGAGATCAATATGAAGAGAATCCTGATGCTCTTGGGAACGCATGGTTTGTCAACAATATTTCCTATGTCGCAAATGCCGACAAGGAAATGGCTGCCCTTGATTCTCTCAACACAACCTCAGACGCTGTTGCAGACAAAAAATTCCGTGCCATGCTTGGGAATGCTGTGCCGAAGGCTCCCGGAGACACAATATATGAGACATCATATGCACCGAATGCCCTCTCATACAAGGCAAAGACCGGAAAAGGCAGCATAGCGGTATTCAGCGAGATCTATTTCCCATGGGGATGGACTGCTACCATAGACGGCAAGGAGGCTCCCATAGGCAGAGTCAATTACGTGCTTCGCGCTCTCCGCATTCCGGCAGGTGAACATGAAATCACATTCCGCTTTGATCCGCAATCGGTGCGTGTCACAAACAGCATATCGGTTGCATCTGTCACTGGAATATACATTCTCTGCGCTCTTGTTCTCATCATTCTGATTCTTCCCCTGATAAAAAGGAGAAATAGTCAGACCTCGCAATCGTAATCCCGACAGCAGGCAGGATATGTTGAAGAGATGGCGTAACTCACATGGTTTCGGCGTGCATTCCCCTTTCGGCTATCAATTGGTCGAAAGGGTGATCAAATGCCGGAAGGGTTATGCCTATTACGCCTACACGGACATCGACAGATGCTGCAGACGCGAACATTATCCCAAAAGCATAACGGCAGAAGCAAAGATGCTTTTACGCCTTGTTTGCTTTCTGAACCCGGAATCCTTCTATCTTCCCCCAGATTCGGGGAAGGTGTTTCAACTTGCTCTTAAGAAGTCCAACTCAAATCTGCGGATAGTCAGGAATCCTGCAAAAGCCGATTCTTGTGATATCATTGCCACATGTGGCAATGATATCCCTATTGACACTCTAAAAGGCTATATCTCCAGTCCCGGAAAATCAATCTTACTCAAGGATGCCCCTGAGAACTGGAGCGAATCCCTTTTCGAAACGATGAAAGAGGGGATAATGATACGTGGCAAAAAAAACACGATTCTGATTTCACGCCCGGAGATGCAAAAGATTTCCTATCAGATGTATATATAAACCGGTTTGTATGCGTCCTCTGAATCCCCCCGACAAACTTTTGTCAGATTTTGAGAACTTCCTCCTCCTGGAGCGAGGGTTATCCTCTCATACCCTTGAAAGCTACCGCACAGACGCCATTCATCTGTTTGAGTTCCTTCAAGAGCGAAACATCCCTCTCACTGATACCGATACAGACACGCTGCATCAGTTTCTCTGCACACTCCATGACCTTGGCATATCTCCACGCTCTCAAGCCAGGATTTTATCCGGCATCCGCGCATTCTTCAGGTTTCTCCGGCTGGAGGGATATATGGAATCTGATCCATGTGAGCTTCTTGAGGCACCGCGTTTCGGACGTGTCCTTCCGGATGTTCTGTCGGTCGAAGATATCGATGCCATGATCCTCGCTCTTGATCCCGACAAGGAGGAGACTCCCCGCAATCATGCCATAATAGAAACATTATACGGCAGCGGACTTCGCGTCTCAGAGCTGGTTGAATTGCGTCTGTCTCGCACAAATCTTGATGAGGGATATGTAATTATCATAGGAAAAGGAAACAAGCAACGCCTCGTACCCCTTTCCCCGGAAGCAATCAGACTGATTAAGGATTATATTCCCATCCGGGAAAAGCTTAAGATCAAATCGGATTCAAAAGACATTCTTTTCCTCAACCGTCGTGGGGGCATCATGACACGTGTAATGGTATTCTATATCATCCGCGACCTTGCCAAAGAAGCGGGGATAATAAAAAAAGTGTCGCCACATACGTTGCGACACTCATTTGCTACTCATCTGCTCGAAGGCGGTGCCAATCTACGCGCCATCCAGGAAATGCTCGGTCATGAATCAATATCCACCACCGAAATATACATTCATCTCGATCGCTCGCGCCTACGTTCCGAACTCCTCGAGCATCACCCCCATTATCGGAAATAGCTATATTATCGGAAAGAGCCTGATTCCTCATTATAGGAAATAGCTTGGTTCCTCATTATAGGAAATAGCTTGGTGCTTCCAATCAAGCCGATGCAAAATAGCCGAATCTATGGGGTTCCGTTTAGCGAGCTCTGCTCGCGGCTAAAAGTTTATTCAGCGGCTAAAAGTTTATTCAGCCGAGAAGGCGAAGATTATCTTGCGGTCATAGCCCTCGCCGGCTTTCAGAAGCTGGGAAGGAAATTCCGTCTTATTGGGAGCATCCGGGAATCCCTGCATCTCTATTGCCACTCCCTCATAATCCTCATATGATCTTCCGCTCTTGTTTTTCGGGCATCCGGCAAGCCAGTTACCGGTATAGACCTGAACTCCGGGTTGATCGCTGCTTACAGTGAGCTTTCTTCCCGAATTCTCAGCCTTAAGTTCAACCGCATTCTCAACCATAATTCCCGGTTTCCAGCCATCGATCACCCAACAGTGGTCATAACCTTTACCGATTTTCAAAGCCTCGAAATTCGCTTTTATATCCTTACCGATTTTCTTGAACTCTGTGAAATCCATTGGAGTCGCAGCCACTGCGGCTATCTCGCCGGTAGGAATCTGAGTCTCATCAGTCGGAAGCCAGTTGGCAGCCTTGAGTTTCATCTCATGATTAAAGATGCTTCCTGCATCAGCCCCATCCAGATTCCAGTATGCATGATTGGTCATGTTGACAACCGTATCCGCATCAGATTCAGCATGGAAATCAAGTTCAAGCTTATTGCTGTCGTTCCAGTGATACGTAGCTGTCACTGTCAGATTGCCGGGATAGTTCTCCTCCCCGTCTTTAGCGTTATATGTGAATTTAACGCCATCTGCAATCTCCTCCGCTGCCCAGTTCTGGTTCTGGAAACCCTCCGGACCACCATGCAAAGCATTAGGACCATTGTTGATTGCCAGGTGATATTCCTTGCCGTCAACTTCAAGATGGCCTTTGGCAATACGGTTGGCATAACGTCCGGGGCATTTGCCCAGACACGGACCGTCAGCGATATAATCAGCAGCATTCTCATAACTGAGAGCCACATTCTCAATGTTGCCGTTCTTGTCGGGCACACGCACCTCTACGATACCGGCACCCATGGTGGAGAGCACCACCGACGCGCCTTGCGCGTTGGTGAGCTCATACCAGGTGATTTCTCCCTTTGGAGAGGGAAAGGTCTTTTTTGTGATTTTCATGATCACTCTTCGATTTTACGAGCGCCGTCAGAGATCACAACATCATAGATCTTAGGCTCATGACCATATTTCTCATTGAATTTCTCAACTGCAATCTTGATGAAATCATCATGCAGGTCATTCTTCACAAGGTTGATGGTGCAACCGCCGAAACCGCCGCCCATGATGCGCGAACCTGTAACTCCAAGAGTTTTGGCAACATCATTGAGGAAATCCAGTTCCTCGCAGCTAACCTCATAATCCTTTGAAAGACCGGCATGAGTCTCATACATCTTCTTTCCGACAGTCTCGTAGTCACCGGCATTGAGGGCATCACAGACATCAAGCACACGCTGTTTCTCCTCAATAACGAATTTGGCGCGGAAATAATCCTCGGCAGTGATGTCACCCTTGATAGCCTCGAGCTGCTCCATGGTAGCATCGCGGAGTGTGTCTATGCCGAGACGTTTGGCAACGCGCTCGCAAGATTCACGACGTTTGTTATAGGGGGAATCCTTAAGCTCATGTTTCACACGAGAGTCAACGAGCACAAGCTTGTAATCCTGAGGATTGAAGGGGAAATACTCATACTCCATCGAACGGCAGTCAAGACGCATGAGGTTACCTTTGCGACCGAATACAGAAGCGAACTGGTCCATAATACCGCAGTTCACGCCACAATAATTATGCTCTGTGCTCTGACCGATCTTTGCCAACTCGAATTTATCGATTTTATTATTGTTGAAAAGATCATTGAGCGCGAATGCGAAGCAGCTCTCAAGAGCCGCAGAAGAAGAAAGACCGGCACCGAGAGGCACATTACCTGCAAACACTGCATCAAAGCCCTTCACTTCGCCGCCACGTTTCTGAATCTCGCGGCAGATACCGAATATATAGCGTGCCCAGCTCTGTTTGGGAGCATCCTCCTCCTTCAGTCCGAACTCTGCATACTCATCAATATCGATAGAGAACACGCGCACTTTCTCCAGACCATTAGGTTTAATCTCTGCCATAATAACCTTATCGATAGCCCCCGGGAAAACGAAACCTCCGTTATAGTCGGTATGTTCGCCGATAAGGTTGATACGACCAGCTGATGCATAGAGGGCACCAGCCTCTCCGAATCTCTCTTTGAATACTTTCTGAATCTCTGCTTTCATGGATTCCATGACAATTCTGATTTTAAGTTATTATTTAAGTTATATTTAATTTCCTTTCATCTCCCTCCCATCCTTCCCCATCCCCATTTCTCCCCATCCAGCCCCATAAATCCCCATCTCAGCCCCATCTCGCCCCATCTCTGCCCCTTTAAGCCTCACCGTGCTGAGGTCGCAAGCCCGAAGCTCCTATTTCACCTCGATCTCGATTTTCGCAGGCTTCACCCCTTTAGCCTTAGCCTCAAAAGTTATGACTCCCGGGGTCTTGCCTGCCTGCACGATCGCAGTAGCAGCTCCGCTGAAAAGATCCATTTCCGGCAGTTGGAAGGGGCGTAGGTTTGTAGGATCGCCATTGGCAGTTGCCCTGAAGGCTCCTGCGCCTTTAGTCGTGAATTTTACCGCGCGGCTGTCGGTCGGCACGATATTGCCATCCTTGTCGGCAACCTGCACCGTGACATACACCAGATCCTCGCCGTCAGCCGAAAGCTGTCTGCGGTTGGGAGTAAGAACTATGTGATCCGGCTTGCCGGCTGTGCGGATGATCTTCTCCTCCGTCTTGCTGCCGTTGGCATCATAAGCCACAACCTTCACCTCTCCCGGCTCATACACCACATCATCCCATATCAGGCGATAGCGTTCCATCGCATTCCTATCCTCAACACGATCCTCGTTCCAGGCTTTGTCACGATCCCAGAAAGAGAGGGAGAGGCGTTTACTGTAATCAAGAGGCTTGTTTTCTGCCTTGGTGCGTCTGCCGTAAGATTTGCCATTGACAAAGAGCTCTGCCGAAGGATAAGAGGTATATGCCACTACCGGCGTCTTCTCTCCCTCTCGTCCCTTCCAGTTCCAATGGGGAAGGATATGGAGTGTCGGAGCCTTGTCATTCCATTGAGAGCGATAGAGATAATACCGGTCTTTCGGAAGTGAGGCAAGGTCAATGATACCGAACATGCTCGAATGGTTGGGCCATCCATCGGTATCGTAAGGCGACGGCTCTCCGAGATAGTCAAAGCCTGTCCACACGAACTGACCGATCATCCAGGGATAGTCATCATCCATTGAGAAGTCCACATCCGGTATGTTTGACCATGAACAGAACTCAGTATCATAAGCTGAATTCTGATGATTTGCATATTTAGCCTGCGCCTTCAGCTCCATCGGGAACATGTAGACACCGCGCGAAGAGACTGTGGAGGCGGTCTCCGATCCCAGGATAAGCTTCTGAGGCAATATTTCGTAGGCTTGCGTGTAATACTGCGGTTTATAGTTGAAACCGGGGATGTCAAGAGTGGAGGCAAAACCGTTGTCAATGACCGCGCCGTATTGGTCCATACCGCATGTCACAGGACGCGTTGGATCAAGACGGTGGCATATGTCCTGCAGCATCACAAGCTCGCTAACGCCATCGGGTCCCCACTGGCTCGGAACCTCATTACCCACCGACCACATCACCACAGAGGCATTGTTGCGGTAATGGCGCAGCATGTTCTCCATATCCTTCTTCGCCCATTCTCCGAAAATCGAGCCATAGCCGTTCTCGCTCTTCGGACGGAATCCCCAGTCGTCAAATGGCTCGACCATCAGCATCATGCCCATCTCGTCGCAAAGTTCCACAAGCTCGGGGGCTGGCATGTTATGCGATGTGCGGATTGCATTCGCTCCCATCTCCTTAAGCATCTCGATCTGATGGGCAAGGGCGGCTCTGTTTACCGCTGACCCGAGGGGACCAAGGTCATGATGCTGACACACACCCTTGAATTTCGTATACTTCCCGTTCAGGAAGAATCCCTTCTCCGGAATATACTCGAGGGAGCGGATGCCGAACCGGGTGGTGTATGTATCCACATCCTTACCGTCAACGCTCAGGGTTGTGCGTGCAAGATAGAGATTGGGAGCATCCGTAGACCACAGCTTGGGAGACTCCACAAGAAAATCCTGGACGAAAGGCTGTCCCTGGGCATGATACACTGAACTGTTCGTAGCCACCACGCTTCCGTTGGGAGCGATGATGTCGGTCTTAACCGTTACCTTCTGAGCCTTTGCAGCTCCGGCAATTTCAGTGGAAAGCCTCACCGATGCCTCCTTGGCGGAGACGTAGGGGGTGATGACATAAGTGCCCCACGTGGGAACATGTATCGGAGATGTGGCGACAAGTCTCACATTACGGTAAAGTCCGGCTCCCGGATACCAGCGGCTCGACTTCTCCTTGTTTTCAAGAGACACCTCCACCGTATTC
>DAWBVG010000520.1:0-6937 GCA_052279865.1 Muribaculaceae bacterium | reverse complement strand
TTACTTACTTAAATCTAAGGTTATTGAGAGCTCTCAACACATTGCAGAGAGTTTGCGACCAATATGATTCAAAATTTTCCTTACACTCGCGATAAGCTCCCTCAGCGTTTTCTCCCTCTGAATCCTTAACCACACAAATAAAATTATATAGTGGTTGAAAGATATCTGCCAGCGATTCAGAAATTGAGGCGGCAACCGGAGTGTCGCTATATTTCATATCCTCTTCAAATGTTTCGAGAAAGATATCATCTTCCCCAAATAGCGCCTCGACATTTCTGCGGATGCTCTCGTAATAATCTTCATCTACATAGGTCGGAAAATATTCAAATTCAGATGATCCTGCCACATCCTCTACATCCAGATCTATGAATTCCCAATAAATACGCGGAAGATAGCCGAGCATTTCCTTGATGAAATCCTCACGTTCACTGTCGCGACAATTCTCCAGAGCAGCGCAATAGTTAGCCGCAAGCGCAGTTAATGACATAAGTCTTGACCGCAATTCCTCCTCTTTCATTTATAAAGATTTTTTTTCAATATATACTCAAAAACTTCTGTAGGTAAAAAATAGTTGAGATTTTTTCCTTCTTTAACAGATTCTCGCACAAACGATGAAGATATCAATGCCTGGGGAGCATCATTCATCACTGTTACGGATGAAGGCAAGAAAGCCATATCTATATCATAACCCGGTCGAGGATATATATATACATGAAATTCATTTAATATCTTATCTGAATTTTTCCATTGGTTGAATCTCAACCAATTGTCAGATCCTATTATGAGCGAAAATGTATGTTCGGGATAGTGTTCCCTTAAACATGACAATGTATGATACGTGTACGACGGAATCGGCAATGAAAACTCAAAATCCGAAATTCTGACCCGTGGACAATGCGCAGCCACAATCGATGCCATAGCAAGCCTGTCGGAATCAGGAGCGGGCTGGGTGCCTTCTTTCAACGGATTCAATGGACTAACCATTATCCACACCTCATCGAGATCAAGCCATTGCGACGCATAGTTGGCAATCATGGCATGTCCGGTATGAACAGGATCGAAACTACCGCTGAAAATTCCGATTTTCATTATTTCACAAATTCTTTAATAAGCGCTTCCACTTCTGATGAAGCTTTATCGAGATCATCATTCACCACTCGAGTGTCAAATTGACCTGAGAATCCAAGTTCAAATTCAGCCTTCGACAAACGTTTGGCAATAGATTCTTCTGAATCAGTAGAACGTGCCCGCAACCTTCTCTCAAGCTCCTCAAGCGAGGGGGGCAGGATAAAAATGGAAAGAGCTTCTTCGGCATAACGCTTCTTAACGTTCATCGCCCCTTTGACATCAATATCCATGATGAGGTTATGACCGTTATTAGTGACGCGTTCAACTTCAGAAACGAGTGTGCCATAACATGTGCCCTGATAGACCTCTTCCCATTCCACAAATTCTCCGTTGGCAACTTTACTCTTGAATTCTTCCTGACTAAGGAAATAATACTCACACCCGTTGCGCTCGGCTCCACGCGGAGCGCGACTCGTGGCTGAAACCGAGAAACCGAGTTTCAGTTCCGGATTCTCCATAAGTCGGGATATTATAGTGGATTTGCCGGTGCCGGATGGCGCTGACAGGATTATGATCTTACCTTTTTTCATAACACATTCAGAACCTGTTCTTTGATTTGTTCGAGATTATCCTTCATTTTCACCACTATTTTCTGCATCTCGGCATGATTGGATTTTGAGCCAAGGGTGTTGATCTCTCGTCCCATTTCCTGCGCTATAAAACCAAGCTTCTTCCCTTGGCCCTCTGCCGGACATTCCTCTCCGCCGAGAGTTTCAAGGAAATAGTTAAGATGCGCTTTCAACCGAAGTTTTTCTTCGTTGACATCAAGTTTCTCTATATAGAATATCATTTCCTGCTCAAGTCTGCCGGCATCATATTCGATGGATGACAGTCTTGCAAGCTGCTCCTCAAGCCTTGCCTTGATCTTTGGCACACGTTCTGCCTCGAAAGGTTCTATCTGCTTCAATAATTCACCAATATTCTCAATCTTGCTCACAAAGAAATCATAAAGCTTTTTTCCCTCCTGCAAGCGGAATTCCCTAAGATGCTCCACTGCCTGACGAGTTGCTTCCTCAAGAGCCTTATGTTCCTCCTCATCGGCGACTACAGTCTCAGTTTTCATCGAATCGGGCATCCTCATCAAAAGTGAATACCAATCTGCCGGATCCGGTAAAGCAAGAGCCTCTCCCATTGCTTCAAACTGCTTTTTATATACCGCCAACAAAGGAACATTGACGGAAGCATTTGCTTCTGTGGCAAGATTATCGACAGTGACAGTCATTTCAACCTTGCCGCGTTCAAGATACGACGCTACAAAATTTCGCGTCTCTATCTCATATTCACGAAAAAAACTTGGGATTCTGGTAGAAAGATCAAACTGTTTGCTGTTCAAGGATTTCAACTCTACCGTTATTTTTTTTGAGGAGGAGGAAGCACAACCCCGGCCGAACCCGGTCATCGACTGTATCATATCCGAATATCTGAATTATGAATCACCTGATTCCTGGATGCAGGCATCGAGGTGGAGGTATTAGTTTCTTATCACCTACAAATTTACATCATTATTCTCAAATCTCAAAACTTGACCTTATTAAATTCAGAATTTATATGTAAGCATGGCTGACAACGACATTGTTGATGAGACTCTGTCTGGCCAGTCCCGATAATGGGTGGACCGGAGTTTATTTGAAAAACTTAATGTCCCGTAAAGTTTCTTCCGCAACTGGTAATCAAATCTGACTTCCGTTACGTTGAACGATGCCACAGACTTGTCTCCCATTACGTTTAAAGTGCGAAAATTCACTTCTTCCAGATTTGTGCCGCGTTTATACCCTTTCCAAGTAAAGAGCCGGTAATATTCATGACTCACCGACAACGAAGCTTTCCTGCGCGCCCATGTGATATTTGCTCCGGCTTTAATCGAAAAACCTGATGCAAAATTGTAATTGCGTTCATCAGTCCAATAATGATCACTTAGAATTGAACCTAATATGATAGCATTGGCGTGTGCGTAGCAATCGAATATATAGCGTTTCCGTTCCACATCCCTGAAAAGGAATCCTACGCCAACGCAGGCTGGCACTCCCAGTTTATAAGGAACCTTGTCAATATTGGTTATTGTGTCGCTATCATAAAAATCAAAATGCTGATACAAGCCAATACTTCCGGAAGAATTTTTATGATCAAGCACCTCACGCGAAAGCAATCTACCCTTGATATTCAATTGAGAAAGGACCGGCTGATATTTCATTCCTTGCAATTCTGCCTTAACTGTAAAATAATCATATGGCTTTGTGGATTTTGCTTCGAATCTGTCTCCATATTCAAGATCGAGTTGCAACACGCCTCCGACATATGGACTGCGCATGCGGCCCTGAAAAGCCATTGTCTTCACACCGAGCGACATCTGCATGAATATGTTGGGAGTTCCAAACATTCTTCCCGTAGTTGGACGCTTTTTCCACGCCTGACCGGTGACGATTCTGTTTATTCCCCTCATAGGCGACAGCACAAATGCTGCGAATTCTCGTTCGAAACGCTCCAAACCTCCCGATCGGTCATCAAGCACCGCATCAGATGCCCTGAACAACGTCTCTCCCAGCACGGCGCCACCGATAGGAGTTGCAATCACATCATTAGTCGAGGGATACTCACATTCCATGAATAGTTCCCACATTGCGCTTCCGGCAATTGCAAACAACTCCGACTGCCAATAATTGAAACCGTTTGATCTGCCGGCTGCATAATAAAGACTCCCGTTATAGGGATGGAGAAAAGTATTGGTGCCCAACTGGTCATTATCCCAAATGAATCCATGCTTGAAATTTTCTTTGATGCTGTTCCAGCTTATGTATGCAAAATCACCATGCTGAACATAGCGGTCAAAAGCCCAAAGACCAAGATTAAAACCCACGACCTCACCACTTGCACGCCAGAAATGTTTTTTACCATAATAGGCGACATCTGCCGAATCAGGCTGCACCTGAGTAACCATATTATATTTGATGGGCATCTGTGCCATTCCCTCTGTCGGGAACAACCATACATGCATCATAATTAATGCCATCACTGACAAAAGCAATATGTTCTCAATCCTTTTCACAACCTTTTAACCTTTGCTTTATAACATCTGAGAGGGTCTTAAGGTTGGGCATCAGACGATACATAAAAAATCAGGAGATGTTGCTTTTTTGCAACATCTCCTGATTACTTATGGTAGTTTTCAACGAGGGATTGTTTACTTCACGTTCAGATCGCTGAGAACCTGATCGATGTGTTCCTCAGCTTTCTTCACGGTTGCCTCGTAGTCTTCTTTATTCTTCATATCTTCACGAACTTCCACATAGAACTTGATCTTAGGTTCTGTGCCTGAAGGACGAATGGAAACCTTGTCACCAGCCTCGGTAAAGAACTGAAGAACATTTGACGTTGTCGGGAAATCGAGTTTTGTGATCTCGCCGGTTTTAAGATTGCGGCAATTGAGATCGGAATAATCCTTAACCATGACTATAGGACTTCCTGCAAGTTCTTTGGGAGGATTCTCACGGAAGTTTTTCATCATAGCCACAATCTCTTCAGCTCCGCTCTTTCCGGGACGAACCACGCTGACACCACGTTCGCGTGAGAAGCCATATGTAACATATATGTCCACAAGGAGTTCATAAAGGTTCATCCCCTTGTCAGCAGCCCAAGCAGCCGCTTCGGCAATGAGTGAGTTGGCAGAGATGGAATCCTTATCCCTTACGAATGTTTCGGCAAGGAAACCGTAACTCTCTTCCCCACCACCGATATAGCGTCCTTCACCTTCCATGTTGCGCATCACGTCGGCAATCCACTTGAAGCCGGTGTAGCAATCGAAACACTTGATACCGTTCGCATCAGCGATTCTCTTGATAGTTTCTGTAGTAACGATGGTCTTTACGCAATATTCGTTTCCTTTGAGAAGTTTCTTCTCTACATTCTGAGTAATAACATAATAGAGAAGAAGCATCACAATCTGGTTTCCGTTCACGAGTTGATATTCACCCTTCTTGTCGCGAACCACGAGACCGATACGGTCGGCATCAGGGTCTGATGCAAGAACAAGGCTTGCACCCTCCTCTTTAGCCTTGGCGATACCCATTGTCATCGCCTCCGGATTCTCCGGATTCGGAGACACAACTGTGGGGAAGTCACCGCTCTGGATATCCTGTTCGGGAACATGGATCACATTCTCGAAACCCCATAATTTAAGAGAATCGAACATAAGGCGCAAGCCTGTGCCATGGATCGGGGTGTAAACGATCTTCATGTCGCTGTGACGTCTGTCAACCTCCGGATCGAGAGAGAGTGAATGAATATCAGCAAGATACTGATCATCAAGATCCTTTCCGATAATTTGGATAAGATCTTTGTTTGGAGTGAACTTGATCTGATCAACAGAGGTAATTGCATTCACATATTCGATTGTCTTCACATCGTGGGGGGCAATCATCTGAGCTCCATCGCTCCAATAAGCCTTATATCCGTTATATTCCTTAGGATTGTGGCTTGCTGTCACCATCACACCGCTCTGGCAACCCAGTTTACGGATAGCATAGGAAACTTCAGGAGTGGGGCAAGGACCATCAAAAAGATACACCTTTATACCGTTTGCTGAGAATATGTCTGCAGTAAGCTCAGCAAATTTTCGTGAATTATGACGCACATCATGACCCACAGCAACTGCAATCTGAGGAAGCTCCTTGAAGCAATCCTTGAGATAATTGGCAAGACCCTGCGTTGCAGAACCCACTGTATAGCGGTTCATGCGGTTGGTTCCCGCACCCATGATGCCGCGCAGACCACCTGTTCCGAATTCAAGATCTTTATAGAATGATTCTATAAGTTCAGTCTTGTCCTCAGCATCCAGCATTCTCTTTACCTCTGCACGTGTCTCTTCATCATATTGAGGCGTAAGCCAATTCTGAGCCCGCTCTGTAACGGTTCTCAACAATTCATCATTATTCATAATAATTCTTTATAGGTTATATATTTATAATTCCCTTATAGGGTGTGAAGAGAGCGTGATAAAAACACGATTTTACCCTTCACCGCTCAATTAATAAACGCAAAGATATAAAAAATTTCCACATCTTTAACAGCTTTTAATCTAAATGTAGTAATTTTGCCTAAATTTTATAAGCTATTGAAAGAATTATGGCAAAAATATCTTGGCGCCCCGGAACTATGATATATCCGCTTCCCGCAGTTCTTGTTACCTGCGGCGCCACTCCCGAAGAATGGAATATGCTCACAGTGGCATGGACGGGCACAATATGTTCGGATCCGGCAATGTGCTATATCTCAGTGCGTCCCGAACGCCATTCATATCCCATTATCAAAGACCGCATGGAATTCACTATAAACCTCACCACTGCGTCCATGGCGAAAGCCACCGACTGGGCAGGAGTGCGTTCGGGCAAGGATTTTGACAAATGGAAAGAAACCGGTCTCACGCCGATTCCCGGAGAAAAAGTGTCATCTCCCACTATTGAAGAATCCCCACTCTCAATTGAATGCAGGGTAAAATCAATTGTAGCGCTCGGCAGCCATGATATGTTTGTTGCCGAAGTATTGAATGTCCGCGCGGACGAGCGATTCATCGATCCGGCAACCGGACGCTTCTCTTTAGAGAAATCCGGACTCATGGCATATAGCCACGGACATTATTATGAGCTGGGCAATCTGATAGGTAAATTCGGTTTCTCTGTTCAGAAAAAGAAATAAAATCTAAGAAACTGTTTAAATTTATTTTCGAGGAAGTTTGAGAGTTATTTTTGAGGTGATTCCGCGAGTTGAGAAAGGAGAAACCTGTCGGTTTCGACTGACGAAACTTGGCGGAAGCAGC
>DAWBVG010000519.1:0-3883 GCA_052279865.1 Muribaculaceae bacterium | reverse complement strand
TTAAGTATCTCTTGCGAAGAGATACTTTTTTGTTTATGTGGATGGTTGCGGAGAATTGGCGGATTGAAATTTTTAGATTATATTTGCGGATGGTATGAGGATAAATAATTAATATTTTTCCTTTCTTATTTAACATTACTCATTACACATTTAACTTTAATTGAAGGTGATAGACAGGTATTTTACGGATCGTGTGACGGTCAGAGATTTTTCTGACCGGGAGGTGGAGGATCAATTGCTGCGCGAGATGCTTGAGGCGGCGGCGCATGCGCCGACAAATGGGAATATGCAGCTATATAGCGTTGTCATTACCCGCGATCCTCTCAGGAAGAGGTTGCTGACTCCTACTCATTTCAATCAGCCAGCATCCACGGGCGCAAATGTATTGTTGACATTCTGTGCTGATTTCAACCGTTTCGTGAAATGGTGCGAAGCCAGCGATGCTAAACCCGGTTATGATAATTTCCAGTCGTTTATGTCTGCCGTCTTCGACACGGTAATTCTTGCCCAGCAGTTCTGCACTATTGCTGAACAGCAAGGTCTTGGAACGTGCTACCTCGGCACTACCGCCTATAACGCGCCTCAGATTGCGGAAATCTTGGAGCTTCCGTCGCGGGTGGTGCCTGTGATAACTGTGGCGCTGGGATATCCTGCCGGTGAACCGGTGAAGAGCGATAGGATCCCTTCATCCGGATTTATCCATGACGAGGTTTATAAGGATTATACAGAGAAGGATATCAAGAGTATTTATGCTGAGAAAGAGGCGAGGGAGGATAGCCGTCAGTTTATAGCTGAAAACGGGAAAGAAACTCTCGCTCAGGTATTCACGGATGTGAGATATCCCAAGGAAACGAACGAGGTATTCTCAAAGATATATCTGGATTTTATAGAGAAGCAGAAGTTTCAGATAATGTGATTTATATTAGTCGACCTCTTCGGTGCCGTTGTGTCGCTTAGGAAACAACCCCATACCAATCAGCTTACTTCTTTCAGAAGCGGCTGATTGATATGAGGTTATAACTATTTGACCTCTTCGAGGTTATTTTTCAGCTTCATCGGATTTGCCGAAACCGAAGATGCCTTTGCCATCGGTTTTGTCTTCGACAAAATCTTCAAGTTTATCTTTTGCTCCCCCGAGGAAGTCTTTCGCCTGGTTTATTTTTTCCTGTACATCCGGGTTGTTGAGCAGTTCCTGCGCTTTGCCCTGTAGCTCTTCAGCCTTTCCTTTAAGCTGATCTGCTTTCCCTTTTAATTCTTCTACGTTCATAATAAAATGTTTTAATAATTCTGATTTCTATGATTTATAAACACGCGGAGAATTTGAGGGGTTGGAACAAATTGCTCTGTTTTAACAATATTTATGCTAAATCACTGATGCTGATGAGAGATTTATTGGGCATATATTGATGGCATCCGGGGCACCAAGGTGCCGTCACTCAACCGGCTTCGCCATCTCAGAATCATTTCGCGTATGGGCGACGGGCATCGCGATAGAAGAGGAGGATGCGATGTCGCATCAGGTATTCGTAATGTGCTTGAATACGCGTGATTTCTGTGCGGAAAAGGTTGTTTTTTGCCTGCTCGTAGTCGGCTTGTGTTGCTCTTCCAAGATTGAAACGCTCGCGTGTGGAATCAAACGAAAGTTTTGTCTTTTCCAATGTCTCACCGGAGGTGAGGTAGCGTTCGCGTGCTCCTTTTGCCTGGTAATATGCCAACTGAATGTCCTTGTATAAATCATATTGGCGCTGATCGAGATCGAGCTTCGCTGTGCTTTTCTGCAACTTGGCTCGGCGCACGCTGTTGCGCGTATTGAATCCGTCGAAAATCGGAATTGAGAGTGAGAAGCCAAGATAGGTTGAGAAATTATGCTTCATCTGTTCTTTGAATGATTCGTTGTCGAAACCTCCTAATCTGTAATAGCTTGATCCCAGTCCTGCATTAAATCGTAAGGTGGGTATATATCCCGATTTGGCATAAGATATGCGTTCGTCGGCAACCTCAATAGCCTGACGCGCTCCAAGGATGCTGTTGTTGGTCATTAACGCTTCCGAATATACCTGATCCGGTGTGGGTATCGTCGGTTCACCCTGCGGCAGAGGTAAGATGTCAAAGCCTTCAACTGAGGGGAGCTGGAGCATGTTTGCAAGATTAACAAGGGCTGTCTGCGTGTCATTGTCGGCGGTAACAACCTGAAGACGATCCTGAGCGGCTACAGATTCCAGATCATAGATTGTGGCTTCCGCTACCTTTCCGGCATCAATCAGTGCTTTCTGACGCTCAACTTCGAATGTTGAAAGTTCCGATTGAGAACGTGCGCTTGCTGCTACTTCTTTACAGTAAAGCACTTGCAGATATTGAGATATGACATTAAGAGCCACGTTGTCTTTGGCTGCTTCAGCCTCAAGAAGATATTGTTTCAGAGACAGCTTGGAGAGCTTGAGGTTGCGGTATTCCGCCATTCCCTGAAAAAGAGGAAGGCTTAAACCTGCATTCCATCCAAACTGGGAAGTGTTGCGGTCTGCGTAAGTATTTTGAGCTGTCAGTCCTCGTCCGAAATTGAAGTTCTGCGAAGCAGAAGCTTCAAGAGAGGGGAGGAACCGGTCTTTTGCCTCTACGATTCCTTGTTCTCCTTCGCGTATTCTCAATTCCTGTTGCAAAACATTGATATTATGAGTCACTGCATATGAAACGCAACTATCGAGCGACCATGCCTCGGCAAATGCTGAGAAGGAGGAGGTAAGCAATGTTGCAGCTATGGTTAATCTATATATATTTCTCATATCTTTTATTTCTTTATAACACTGCCTCTGAGAGGTGTTTTCTTGTTGAGATCACCTGATTTGACCTGAACCATGATACCATCGGATATCCCTGCCTTGAATTCCTTGCGTTCGAATTTCTGTGTGGGTACGGAGTCTTTCAGCACATACACGTAGGATTTATCGCCTTCGTATTCAACTACGCTTTCAGGAACGGCAAGCGTGTTTTGCGCGCTCTCAAGAATCACATTGGCGTTAGCGCTGTAGCCGGCACGTAGTTTTGCCTCGCTTGCAAGATTGAGTGCGGCTTTCACTTCAAATGTGTTCGTGCCATTGTCATCGGTAGCCATCGGTGCAATTTTTTCAATAACTGCAGGATAATCAGAATCCGGGATTGCTCCAACAGATATCCTCACATTCATACCTTCGTTGATAAGGTCAACCTCGGTCTCATCCACTTTTCCTTTGAATATCAGGTCTGTCATGTCGGCTACTTTGGCTATTGTTGTGCCATCGTTGAAAGTATTTGCCTGGATTACAGACGATCCGACTTTTACGGGCACTTCAAGCACGACACCGGTAACTGTGGATCGAACGAGTGTGTTCGATCCTTGTGCGTTCGCTGCAGAAACGCCATCGCGCACGATGGTGAGTTGATCGCGAGCCTGATCGAGTTCTTTCTTGGCGCGCTCATAGGCAGCATAGTCGGTTTCATATTTTTCACGGCTCTCATATTTCTTTTCGTAGAGCTGTTTTGTTCTCTCGAAGTTTGAACGTGCCTCACTCAATGAAATTTCGGCAACGGCTACGCGGTTTTCAGCCGAAGAGAGCTGCGCTTCTTCCGGGATTACCTTAATCTTGGCGATAATATCGCCATTGTTGACATGGTCGCCGGCTTGCACGAGAATTTCGCTGATGATTCCGGAAATCTGAGGCTTTATATCAATCTCATCGCGGGGTTCGATCTTTCCGGTCAGCACGCTGACGCGCTCGATTGTTTCTTCAGAAGGATATTCGATGGAATATACATCCTCCTTCTCTTTTGAATTCTGATAAAGGTAGAAGAAAGTGCCAACGAAAATGAGGGCAACTACCACCCAAAGAAAGATTTTGAAAAATTTTTT
>DAWBVG010000518.1:0-1531 GCA_052279865.1 Muribaculaceae bacterium | reverse complement strand
CTATAACGTGATGGATTATTATCTCTACAATGCAGCGGAGGGTAATGTATACGCCGACATCCGCAGCAAACATTGGTCGGGACAAGTTGCTGAGAACAGAGCATATTTCCCGCTCAACACCACTGCAGAAATACCGGATCTTGATGCCAATGACGCTCCCCGCAATTTCCGCTCAAGCAATTTCTTTGTAAAGGATGGGTCTTATCTCCGACTAAAGGAGCTTCGTCTGGCGTATTCTTTCGATCAGTCGCTTATTAAACGTTTGGGTCTTAAATCCCTTACCATATCCGCTACGGCTTACAATCTCCTTACATTTACAAAATATGACGGTTTCGATCCTGAAGTCGGCAAAGTTGACGGCACGGAAGGAAACAACCTCAGCATGGGTGTTGACCATGGTAATTATCCTCAGGCGCGCTCTTTCACATTCGGTCTTCAGTTCGGCTTCTAAAAAAGATTATACATTATGAAAATTCCAAATATATTCAATCTCGGCAAATTAGGCATCAGAACCGGAATCCTCGCTATCGCCTTAGGATCCGTGGCGTTGACTGGATGTAATGATTTCCTTGAGCAGGATGTGCAGGGAAACAATACTGATAAGGACTTCTATGACACACGTTATAAATTGCAGGCGAGTCTCAATGCAGCCTATGATATTTTACAGAGCGATGCCATCCAGGATACAGACTGGCGTTTTGGAGAGGCGTTAGGTGATCATGTCATAGGCACGGATGAAGGATTGTCAAGCCATATGGGGCAGCTGGTGCATTTCCGCTTCAACACCTCAAACAATTTCATCCGCAATCGTTGGGAAATTTATTATAAAGCAATCCATCGTGTGAATCAGGTGATTGCCAACATTGATCGCGCTCAGGTCTCGACTAACGATTATTCGGCATATCGTGAAATTCGTGAAATTCTCGGACAAGCAAAATTCCTCCGAGCCTATTTTTATTTCAATCTTGCCAGAACGTTCGGCGGTGTGCCTATTCGTCCGGAGGTTGAAGCTGTTGACAACCTGGTCATTCCGAGAAGCTCACGTGAAGAGACATATGCCTACATTGAGAAAGATCTGCGAGAGGCGGCAATAATGCTTCCAAACAGATATACTTCAAATAATTCGGGCAAAGCAAGTGCAGGAGCCGCTACCGCGCTTCTCATGAAAGTGCTGATGTATCAGGCAACACCCGGCACGATGTCTGATAAGTGGCAGGAGATGGTAAAACTGGGCGATTATTTCGTGAAAGGGAGTCCGTTAACACTTAAAGAGATGCTTCATTATCCCGAGAATTATGGAGAGATGGACTGGGAGACTCTTCGCAAATCATTATGGTTCAAACCTCAGGAACTTAATGCTGAGACAGATCCTTATGAATCTCCCGAATCCCAGTGTCCGGTGTTGCTAAATGCCTATTCTCTTAAATATGTTGATGCCTATGGAAACTCCCTTACCTACGACCAGCAGTTCTATCTTCAGGGAGAATTCTGTCAGGGTTCGATTTTTGAAATTGTCTTCAAGGAATCAGGC
>DAWBVG010000517.1:0-5979 GCA_052279865.1 Muribaculaceae bacterium | reverse complement strand
TGAGAAGAGACGGAGTGCGGTCATATCCAGCCACTGGATAACCGTGGCGCAGATAATATCTTACAAGATTTGCCATGCCGATGCCTCCGGCACCGACAAAATAGAGGTTTTTCATCCGATCAATTTTATAATTTCATCAACAATATGCTCATCGCTGTCGCGAAGAGCCATAGTGGAGATATTATCACTCATCGATTTCAGCTTTCCTTTGTCTGATGCAAGTTCAAGCACTGTATTGACTAATTTCTCACGAGCTTCAGCATCTGTCACCATAACGGCTGCATCCTTGTGCACAAGGGCAAGCGCATTCTTTGTCTGATGGTCTTCCGCAACATTCGGAGAGGGAACGAGCACACAAGGCTTGCCGAGTATCTGCAATTCGCTGATTGATCCCGCACCGGCACGCGACACAACCAGGTCTGCAGCCCCGTAGGCAGCCCCCATATCAGTGATGAACTCAGTGACAACGGCACCTTGAAGACCTTTGGCAGCCTGCTGACCGCGAGTGCCGAAATATTTGCCTGTCTGCCATATTACCTGCAGCCCCGCATCAAGAAGTTTGCGCAATCCGGCTTCCATACTTTCGTTGAGAGTGCGTGCGCCCAGACTGCCACCAACCACGAGAACCGTGGTCTTCTCGGGATTCAATCCGAAACTTGCGCGTGCTTTTGTCCGGTCGAGAGTGTGAGCTGTGAGGTCTTTGCGCACAGGGTTACCGGTGAGGATGATCTTTTCTTTTGGGAAGAATGCCTCCATCCCTTCATAAGCAACGCATATACAGTCGGCATTGGCGGCAAGAAGCTTATTGGTGACACCTGCGTAGGAGTTTTGTTCCTGCACAAGTGTCGGCACTTTCGCGCGCTGGGCAGCCTTGAGTGTAGGTCCTGAAGCATAGCCCCCGACACCGATTGCGATGTCAGGTTTGAAATCCTTCACAATTTTTCGCGCCATCCTCACGCTTTTGAAAAGCTTGAAGAGCACGCTGAAATTCTTCAGCATGTTCTTACGGTCGAATCCGGCAACGGGAAGTCCGATGATTTCGTAGCCGGCTGCCGGCACTTTCTCCATCTCCATTCTGTTGTCGGCTCCCACAAACAATATGTCAGCGTCGATGCGTCGCTTTATGGCGTTGGCGATAGAGAGGGCAGGAAAGATATGTCCTCCCGTGCCTCCACCGCTTATGAGTATTTTCTTCTTCATCTTGTTACTTACTTATTCTGGTAGTCGCTATAGTTTGCTGCCTGCATGTCTTCGGGAAGCTCTTTGATTTCAGCCTTTATCTCGTTTTTGTCGCCAGACGTGACGGCAAATCTGCTGACCGAGAGCATCATTCCAATCGCCGCCGACATCACAAGCACGGATGTTCCACCTTTGGAGATGAAGGGCAACGGCTGTCCAGACACCGGGAATATCCCCGTGACAATCGCCATATGAACAAGAGCCTGGAACACGATCATGACCGCGCATCCCATAATCAGGAAAGCCGGGAATGCACGCGAACATTTATAGGCTATTCGCCCGGCTCGCGCCACAAGGAGAAGGAACAAAAGCAAAAGGAGCGACCCCCCCGCGAATCCGGTGTCTTCGACAATAATGGAATAGATGTAATCAGAGAATGCAAGTGGCAGGCGCGCGCTTTCTCTTGAATTGCCCGGTCCCTGACCTAACAATCCTCCGTTCGCCTGGGCGAATTTGGAATATATGACCTGACGGTTCATATCATCGATAGGGTCGTTGGGATGAACACCCTCCAGCCATCTGACAATTCGATTGTTTCGAGTGCCTCCTCTTCTGTCTATGCTTGAGGAAGAAGTTGTCGCACTTCCGGCGGTAGCCTCAATCTTGACATTGTCAAAATCATCGGAGGTTACATTCTTGTTGACTTTTTTGATCATCAGAAGTGATCCCGCACATAATCCATATATGCCCAAGATCATCCAGAATTTTGACCACTGTATACCCCCTATGAGAAACATGCTTATGCTGACACCCATCAGCAGGATGGTGTTTGTCAGACCATCCTTATATAGGAATATGGCGAAGACCACCACCACAATTGCGGCAGTGATGATTCCTCGGTTTGTTACGCCCCCCGGGGTCTGATTTTTCGACAGCACCGAAGCAAGAAGAAGCACAACAGAGAGTTTCACTACCTCCGCCGGTTGTATTGTCATTCCGGCTATACGGATGGCACGTTGGGCGCCGTTGATCTCCACACCCGCGACAGTAGAGAGCACTAATAATCCGAGCGAAAGGATAGCAAATATCCAGGCGAAACGACGCATCAGTATATAGTGGGTATTCTGAAGCCACATCACTATGCCCAGACCGAGCGCAAGAAAAATACCGTGACGGATAAGCGGACTGTAGACATTTGAGGATGATACTTCTGTGCTTGACGCGCTGAATAGCTCCACTACGCTTATCAGGAGGAACATAATGTATATGCCCCATATATATGGATCGGGGCGTGAACGTTTCACCTCCGCTTTTGCTGCGTTACGCTTTGCCGCAACACGCGCGGTGGCGGTTTGTCCGTCTATTGTCTCTCGGATTTCGAGACCGGGGATAGTATCTTGGTTCGGCATATTCTATTTTTTGTCAGGGAGGGATTTGACACAGGCTTTGAATTGATGTCCACGATCTTCATAACTCGAGAAGAGGTCGAAGCTTGCACAGCAAGGAGAAAGTAGCACAGTGTCTCCTTCCGAAGCGCATTCGGCACAAGCCTTCACTGCATCCTCTATGGAATGAGTATCGCGGATGACAGGTACTTTTCCGGTGAAGAAATCGAGAAGTTTCTGGTTGTCTTTCCCCATACATACGATTGCTTTGACTTTTTCTTTCACAAGATCCTCAATCTCGGTGTAATCGTTTCCTTTGTCTTTGCCGCCAAGAATGAGAACCGTCGGAGTCGTCATGCTCTCCAGTGCATACCATGTGGAATTGACGTTTGTGGCTTTCGAATCGTTTACATATCTTACACCGCGAACTGTTGCCACATATTCAAGACGATGCTCAACTGCCTCAAAATCCTCAAGGGCTGAGCGTATTTCATCTTTTTTAATATCCAGAAGCGACGCAGAGAGTCCTGCTGCCATTGAATTATAAAGGTTGTGCAGCCCGGTGAGCGAGAGTTTGTCGCGGGGTATTTCCCATACTTCGCCCGGTGTTGAGAACTTCACGATTCCATCTTCCACAAAAGCATGGCTGCCTTCTTCCTTGAATTCACTGAAAGGTAGCTGCATCGCCTCCACCTGAATCTGACGGATCTGCTCTTTTACAATAGGATCATCCTGCCAGTAGATGAAGTAGTCGTCGTGACCCTGATTCTGCAGAATACGGAATTTAGCTTTCACGTAATTCTCCATCTTGTGGTCATAACGGTCAAGATGGTCTGGAGTGATGTTCATTATCACAGCGATGTTTGCCTTGAAGTCATACATGTTTTCAAGCTGGAAACTTGACAACTCAATTACATAGACATCGTGGGGATCTCGGGCTACCTGCAGCGCAAGACTCTTACCTACGTTTCCAGCCAGACCTACGTTAAGACCAGCCTTGCGCAGTATATGATAAGTAAGAAGTGTTGTGGTTGTCTTGCCGTTTGAGCCGGTGATGCAAACCATTTTAGCATCCGTATATCTTCCTGCGAACTCAATCTCCGACAAGACAGGTATTCCCTTTTCCGTGATTTTCGTTACCATCGGGGCATACGGGGGTATGCCGGGACTTTTGATTACGATATCCGCATCGAGTATTTTCTCTTCAGAGTGTTTACCCTCTTCAAATTCTATATTTTCGCGAACAAGAGTTTCGCGGTATTCATCTTTAAGAGTGCCCATATCGCTGAGGAACACATTCATTCCTTTCTCTTTGCCGAGGATGGCGGCGCCTACGCCGCTCTCTCCACCTCCGAGCACAACCAGTTTCTCCATTTTATCGGATTTTTAATGTTACAAATGTAAGCGCGGCGAGAAGGATTCCAACGATCCAGAATCTCACCACAATCTTGGATTCGGGTATAGGATTCACAGGATGTTTCCAGAGAACGTTGCTGCCCGGTTCCAAAGGTTTCTGGAAATGATGGTGTAGGGGTGTCATCTTGAAGATGCGTCGTCCTTCGCCATATTTCTTTTTCGTATATTTGAAATACCCCACCTGCATCATCACCGAAACATCCTCAAGGAAGAAGGTGAGACAAAGAAGTGGAATAAGGAGTTCCTTGCGTATAAGGATAGCGAACACGGCGAGAATACCTCCGAGTGTGAGACTTCCCGTGTCGCCCATGAATACCTGCGCCGGAAAAGCATTGTACCACAGGAAGCCCACAAGAGCACCGATGAACGCCGCGGCATATACCACCAGCTCTTCCGAGCCGGGTATGTACATGATATTGAGATAACTCGAATATATTACGTTGCCTCCGAGATATCCCATTATCAACAACGCGACTCCGATTATCGCCGATGTTCCCGCGCACAATCCGTCAAGACCGTCAGTGAGATTGGCTCCATTGCTGACCGCTGCCACAACTATGACCACAACCAGAACGAATGTGAGCCATCCAAGAGTCTTGGCAGCCTCTTTATCCGGCACCCACGAAGTGAGCCATTCGTAGTTGAAGTTGTTGTTCTTAACGAACGGAATGGTAGTTTGTGGAGATTTTATCTGATCAGTCGACACAACAATCTCTGTTTCGGAGGTGTCTGCTTTCTGCACTTCAAAGTTCTCACTCATAACAATGTCAGGAGAGAGCCACATGGTGATTCCCACAAGGAGACCGAGTCCGACCTGACCGGTAACCTTATACTTCCCTTTCAGACCATCCTTGTTGTGATATTTCAGTTTGCGATAGTCATCGAGGAAACCGATGCATCCCATCCATACGGTGGCAACCAACATCAGTATCATATAGATATTGGTGAGGTTCCCTAGAAGAAGACATGGAATCAAGATCGACATTATGATTATGACGCCACCCATGGTTGGCGTGCCAGTCTTTTTCATTTGTCCTTCGAGACCGAGGTTTCTCACCACTTCTCCAACCTGCATGCGCTGCAGACGTTCGATGATTTTGTGTCCGAACGCGAGAGCGATAACAAGGGCAAGAGCGAAAGATATTCCTGCACGAAAAGAGATATATCCCATCAGATTGTGTCCGGGGAATTTCAATCCGTCGAGGAGTTCGAGCAATGCGTATATCATGATCAGAATGTAGCTTTAACTTCTTCTCGGTCGTCGAAATGATTGCGGACACCCTTGATTTCCTGATAAGTTTCGTGTCCCTTTCCGGCGATAAGCACCACGCTTCCCGGCTTTGTAATTCTCATTGCCGTGCGTATTGCCTCTCGACGGTCGGTTATGCAAAGAGTGCGGCGCATCTCGTCGTTGGAAAGACCGGCTTTCATATCTTCGATGATCGCCTCCGGTTCCTCATCGCGTGGATTGTCGGAAGTGAGGATGACCAGATTCGAGCGGATGGCTGCCTCATGAGCCATCATAGGACGTTTGCCATGGTCGCGGTTACCACCGGCACCAACCACCGTCGTAATCTCACCGCCGGCACCTATGATCTCTCGGATTGTGTCGAGTACATTTACGAGAGCATCGGGTGTGTGGGCATAGTCAACGATTGCTGTGACACCTTGAGGCGACTGAAGAGTCTGGAAGCGACCCGACACCGGAACCAGCCGGCTCATATTGACGAGTACTTCCTCAGGATTCCAGCCGATCAGGATTGAGGCGGCGTAAACGGCTGTGAGGTTGTATGCATTGAAACGTCCCGTGAAAGCAACCTCCACATCCTTGCCATTCAGGGAAAGGAGTGTGCCGTCGAGACGAGTCTCCAATACGCGGCAACGGAAATCGGCATCGCTTCGCAAGGAATATGTGTAAACCTTCGCACGAGTGTTCTGCACCATATATTTCCCAGCCTTGTCATCAACGTTTACAAGCGCGAAAGCATCAGCCGGGAGC
>DAWBVG010000516.1:0-3505 GCA_052279865.1 Muribaculaceae bacterium | reverse complement strand
TCTCCTCGCTACGATCCACAGGCATGATCATTGTGTGATACAAACCTGTATAGAACATTCGCTTCCTGCTCTCCGGAGTAGATGAATCAATCTCTATCCTCGACAAAAGATTCTCCCAAGAATCAAGCAGCTCCCCGTAGATATCATCAAATGATTTTCCGGAAGTTCCTTTGAGCAGATTCTCTCTCGCCTTTAATGAGCTTATAAAGGAAATGCCTACTCTTACATTGAGAGTTTTAACATCGGGAGCAAACTTCATCAGCACACCCGTTTTCTCTCCCGAATCATATTGGCTCTTGACATCTGATAATACTTTACCTTTCCATGTGGCAGTCTCTATTGCCGGCTGATCTGTTGTAAGATAGAAATACACCGTATACGCCCTGCCATTGTTCCATCCTCCCCTAATACGGCTATAACCACAGATCTCAGAATCCGACAATATCTGCACTTCCGATCCCACAAACTGCTGCGCCTCTCGCGCATCGGGCACCGGGCTCTCCCCTAAAAAGAATCCGGCGTCAATCATCAGAGCCGGCAAAGAATCCACGGGACTGACAGTCTTTCCGGAATTTGCAGAATAATTCTTATCAGAATTTTCAGGATAAGTTATTCTATATGCAGCGACGCGATCAGTAGCGGTGATTTCCGTGCGTATTCCGCTGTTTTTATATGTTGTGGAATAATACCCGAGTTTTATATCTTCATTCTCTCGATAATCTATATGTTCAATGCTGGTAAGATTCCCGCAAAACGGCTGGATAAGTATATTTCCATACTTTGGACCTCCACCCGTGCCGCTAACATGCACCTGTGAAAAGCCATTCACCTGTTCCGGCATCGGTAACCATCCGCTATTAGGCGACGGAGTGCAATCGGGCGACGGCTTAACCATACCGTAAGGCATCGACGGACCGACAAACACACGACCCAACCCCTCCGACCCAATCCTCGGATCCACATAATCCACGCATCTCCCGGAAGTCTGAGTCTTCAATGTATTCCCCGCCAGCAATCCATTTCCAAAGATTGCCATCCCCCAAAGCAATATATATATAATCTTCTTATTCATAGGTACAATATCGATGTCTTCATGGTTACAAATGCAGACAGAAACCTTCGCGATTGCAAAAGCTAATAGAAGTCTTCGCAGTTGTCAAAGCATAAATTGGAAGGTATGTCAACAGCCATATAAGCGAACCTTCTCTTTTAGCAAAATTAACTATAATTTCCCGCATTTCCAACAATCCCCATTTCTTTTATCTTACCGATATCTTCCCTCTCTATCTCCTCTCTCCTTTTCTCCCTTATTTTCTCTATTCTGCCATTTTATTTCTCTTTATTTCCATCTAATTCCCCCTTTTATTCTCTTTAATTTCCCTCCATTCTTCCCCTTATCTTTGCAGCTCAATAATCTTATCTCTGAAATCCAATCCCTATATCAATGCCAAAAAATTTCAATTAAAATCATATATTTTTTTAGAAAATCTAAAATTAAATTATATCTTTGCAAAGCAAATTTATTTTGCAATCCTGATTCTGAATCCTAAGATTTTGGCATCCCCGAAATCCGAGATTCGGGATCCGGATATTCGAGAGCCTTATATTTAGGCAATTGCCCATCATCACGGTGTCGAGGGCGCAAGCCCGAGAGTCGATTCGAGCGCAAGCTCGAGAGTCGATTCGAGCGCAAGTCCGAGAGTCGATTCGAGCGCAAGCTTGAAAGCTCCTAAAGCGCAAGCTCGAGAGTCTTTAAATCCCATTTCAATCCCTTTAATTCCTGAAATCCGCCATGAATTCTCCTCAGAATCCTCCGGCTTATTATAAGCCTCTTCAGCCTCATAGCTGCAGGCGAGCCTCTTTCCATAATTATAAAGCGCCTTGCTCTTATATGATCACCATCACGAAAATGCCCGCTGCGCCCATCTATTCTCAACTTATGGGCAATCCCATGGATCCGCAGGATCCGGCTCGCACCGAGCTCACACCCTCAGGCAAGATAATCGAGACCCAAATAACTGACCTCAATTCCAATCCCAATTTCGAAATTCCGAATTTCGTCATTATGCCGGATCATATCCATATCTTTTGGCGTGTGAAATATTGGCTTCCCAAAGATTTAGGGCATTATGTCGGACTTTTCAAATCGAGATGCACAAAAATCTGGAGAGAAAACAATCCAAACCTACCCTCAGTAAGAGACATCTCCCTTTTCAATCCCAAATTCAATGACCGTATTGCCTTCACTGAAGAACTTGGGGTCAGAATGTATAATTACATCACTGATAATCCTCGCCGAAGACTCATGATAATCCGATATCCACACCTCTTCAACAAAGCACAGAAGATTCGAATCCTCGGACATGAACTTGACGTATTCGGCAATTTTCAATTGCTGAAACATCCTCTCCTCGCGTCGGCGGTGGTGAGCAGTCGCTACACATCCGAAGAGAAAGCTTATTATGAACGGGCATGGGAGGAATCAATTCGCGGAGCGGGAGTACTGATTTCGCCCTTTATCAGCAAGCCAGAGAAAGAACTCATGAAGAGGATACTTGAAGAAGGAGGATCCATAATCCGGATTGTTCCCGATGGCATTACCCCCAAGTACAAACCCTACGGGCAGGAATTCGAGCTATGTGCACAGGGACGATGCCTCCACGTCGGCATTCCCCGCCAATCCATGCACAAAGAAGAGCTCTATCGCGACAAATGCCTTCGCCTCAACGACCTCGCGCGATGGATTGCCGCCCATCCCGCCGAAAGCATTTCACTCATCAACGCCCTCAACAACCACTAAATCCGCAACAGCCATTAAATCAGCAGCAGCCATTAATTTCGCAGTAGGCATCAATTTTGCAGTAGGCATTAATTTCGCAGTAGGCATCAATTTTCAGGCTATTGCCCTCAACACAGTTACGAAGGCGCAAGTCGGAGTTCCCAAGTATGCTCAAGCCAGAGGAAAATGCGAGGGCACGAAGCAAAAGGAGACAGAAGGCAAAAGGAGGCGCAGGAGAAAAAATGAAAAGAGCGCGAGAATGATCTCGCGCTCTTTTATGTATTGAATTTCGGTAATTCTTACGTCTTATTTGATGATGCGTTTTGTCACCTTGTTGCCCTGCTTAACGATGTAGAGACCGTTCTCGGGGTTAGCGACGCGGATATGTCGGGATATTAGAAACATTACTTACCCTTCGTTTATACTAATGTTTCTGACGAATAAGGTCTGTAACTTTAACAACAAATTCATGAGCCTGCGGACGCAACGCGTCATACAGCTCCTGATCGCAATACACAAAATCCTCGTAATCACCAGACTGTCTATTTTCAAACAGCTGCTGATAGATCCGTCCATACTTGGCTTCAATCACACCGGCTTTTATAAAATTCATACCTAACATGGATTTTATGCCTGCATGAGTGGAGGCTTCAAGTCCATAACAAAGCATTAATGCTGCAGCTGAATAATAACAGGCATAGTATAACCGATTTACGGCGCTGTTAT
>DAWBVG010000515.1:0-2575 GCA_052279865.1 Muribaculaceae bacterium | reverse complement strand
GGACGCGACGATATGGTGCGTGGCTACACAATCGCAGCTGTAGGTTTTTACGCTCCGCAAGGTCGAATGGTACGCCTTAAACTTGCCGATCCAAACCTGAATGAAAAGATTGAGAGTTTCCGCTATAACGGACGCCCTATTACAAACTTCGAAATGGAGTCTGCTTGTCTTCAGGGACTCTCCAAACTTTTGGGACATCGCGCAATGACCGTGTGCTGCATTATAGCTGAACGTCGCCTCAACAATGCCAATACGGATTACAAACCGAAAGTCAGACATCTCGTAGAAACCGTTCTTGAACGTTTCTAAACCACACATTACAATACAAGAAGCAGGGCGATGGACAAACCACAGCCCTGCTTCATTTTTATTTATATCAATCAGGATATTGAATATCTGTTACCGGGTTGGCGCGTTACAATCCCGTCAAATTCAAGATCTGTCAATGCTGACATAAGTTCAGCAACAGACAGTCCCGTGCGCTGATGCAGCGTATCAATTGCCACAGGCTCCGATTCAAACTTAAGGATTTCATAGATTCTTCCTGAGATGCCTTCGAGTTCCGGAAACAGGTTTCTTTGTCGCGGTTCTATGTGTTTTCCGAGTGGTTTCCAATCCATCAGTTCGATAACGTCAGCCGCTGCCGTCAACAGATGCGCTTTTTCTTTTCTTATCAATAAATTACATCCCGCACTAACAGGATCAGTCACTCTGCCCGGCAATGAAACCACCTCTCTATTGTAATGGAATGCAAGATTCGCAGTGCTCATCGCTCCTCCCTTGATCGGAGATTCTATTACGGCTGTAATTTGCGATAGTCCAGCCACTATTCTGTTACGTTCGAGAAAACGCCCTGCATAAGGTGTTGATCCCGAAGGGTATTCCGTGATTATGGCACCGCCCGATTTTATAATCTTGCGTGCAAGGTCACGATTTACTGCAGGATACAACATATCAAGACCATGCGCCACCACTGCGACGGTGGGATGATTTGTTTCCAGCGCCGCTGTATGTGCTGCCGAATCAATTCCCAATGCAAGTCCACTTACAATCGTAAGGTCCGGGAAATAACCTCCCAAATCTGAGCAGAACTGCTTACAGAAGTTCATACCATATTGAGTAGGTTTCCTTGTGCCCACCACGCTTATGGTATGTTGGGAATTAAGGTCTGCATCTCCAAGCATATAAAGGGTTACGGGAGCATCGGGCGTTTCTGCAAGGAGCCATGGATAATCATCATCTAAAAGTGAAATCACCTTCACGGAATGCCTCGAAGTAAACGAATATTCCTCTGCTGCTCTTTTTAATGCATTCTCCCGGTCGTGAGCTCCGAAACCGGTCTTACTATTCAACCCAAGAGCGTCAGAGACCGCCAAGAGATCAAGCGTGAAAAAGTCTTCAGCGCTCACCCCGACATCAATCATGCGGCGCACAATCTGAGAGTTGATCCCTTTCATCATTCCGAGTGCGATGCGATATATCGTCTCATGCTCTGAGTTTGTCATAACGTAGTCCTAAAATATGTTTGTATTTATTCCAATCCTATTAAATATAAGGGTGTTTACAAATATTTTGCAAAGAGTCGGGCGAGTTCATCACCTCTTGTCAATTTTCCATCTTTCAAAATCACGCAAGTCACTACAGCTTCTGTGCACATCTCTCCATCTGAGCGGATTATATCCTGATGAAAGATGAATCTTGCTCCTTTGCGTTCGATTCGCAGACAACTCAAAAACGTATCCCCTCCCCTGAGCGATGTCTTATACTCAATCTCTATCTTTCGAACCACAGCATCTACCCCTTGATTATGCAGTTCAGTAAACGAGACTCCCGCATCCATGCAGAAGCGATGTCGTGTATGCTCCATATAATGGAGATAGTTTGCATTATTCACGATCTGTTCGCAATCAAGCTCATAATCGCGAACCTCCATATCCATTATGAAGCAATATTTTTTATTATTTTCCTTTAGAATACGCATGATCACTTCAATTTAGACGATAATAAAGCCACGGCATTTCTGAATGAATCTGCATCATTAAATGCCGAAAGTGGCAACCATACAAATCCCGATATCGGTTTTCCTACCGGATAAACCACACAATCAGAAAATACCCGATAATTCAATATGTCGTTATAATTTATAGTCAGTTTTGAAACACGGGACTCGACCTCCTTTGCATCAGTTGATTCATCAGCAGTTTCGGTAGCCGACACTACGGGAAAATACATTGTTATCTCAAGACAATCCTCTTTTATTGAAAGATTATGATCTATAATGTTGAAATAGCAGTTTTTACCCAAACCATGGTAATAATATAAAAACATCATTACCATCGGAAGCAATATAAACACCGCCATTGCTGCCACAATCAGATATCTGACATCTAAAAATATACCGGCAACCAGACCAAAGACAAAGATCATCAACAACAGAAGCCCGGGAATGAAACCCCAGAACCTTGCCATTTTCCGCACAAAATCACCCTTAGACATTCTGAACGGAGCTTCACAAACATATTTATTCTGACAAGAATCCGTCACGTGCTTCTCTCCCCTTTTTGTAATTTTCCTT
>DAWBVG010000514.1:0-6455 GCA_052279865.1 Muribaculaceae bacterium | reverse complement strand
ATAATTGGAATTTTGGGGGACTCGTTGTCACTGATTACAATTCTATGCCGGAAATTGCAACAATGGGGACCTCTACAATAGAGGATGCCGCAGCGAAGAGTATGATGGCAGGAACCGATATGGATATGGTTTCAGGTTTGTTTGTCAAATATCTGAAGAAGTCATTGACCGAGAGGAAGATCTCTATGGATATGATCGACAGGGCGTGCCGCCGCGTTCTCGAAGTCAAGCAGAAGCTCGGACTCTTTGACGACCCTTATAAATATTGTAACAGCAACCGCGCCGATAAGGAATTGTTTACCAAGTCTCACAGAGCTGTGGCACGAGACATCGCTGCGGAAACATTCGTGTTGTTGAAGAATGAAAATAAACTGCTGCCACTGAATAAGAAGGGCAAGATTGCCCTTATCGGTCCGCTTGCCGATGTGAAAAATAATATGTGCGGATGCTGGGCAATGGCTGGCGAGCATGTGACGGTGCTCGAAGGATTCCGACGAGCTGTAGGCAAGAGGGCAGACATTCTTTATGCAAAGGGGAGCAACATTTATCATGATGCCACTGTGCAGATGAACGGATCGGGGATAAAACCGATTCCGTATGTGGAGGATGAGGATGGGTTGCTTTCCGAGGCAATTATGGTAGCCGAGAAGTCGGATGTCATAGTGGCTGTGATGGGAGAATCTTCCGAGATGAGCGGAGAGTCAGCCTCAAGAGCCGATATTACGATACCCGATGCGCAACGAGAGTTGCTGAAAAGGCTGGTGAAAACAGGTAAACCTGTGGTATTGGTACTGTTCACAGGCCGACCTCTCGTTCTCGACTGGGAGTCGGAAAATATACCTGCCATACTTAATGTCTGGTTTCCCGGCAGCGAAGCCGGTGACGCAATCGCTGATGTGGTATTTGGTAACAAAAATCCGGAAGGAAAGCTAACAGCAACATTCCCTCGGAGTGTGGGTCAGATTCCTTTATATTATAATCACCTGATGCCAAGTCATCCGGATCCCGACAGTAATGTATTCAACAGGTATTGTAGCAATTATATTGATTGCAGCAACGAGCCTCTCTATCCTTTCGGATATGGTCTGAGTTACACTGAATTCAAATACGGAAAGCCCGAACTCAGTGCCGATGCCATGGAAAGAAACGGAAGTATCCGGCTGAGTGTCGATGTTACAAACACGGGGAATATGGATGGCACTGAAATCGTGCAGCTATATCTGAGGGATGTCGTTGCGGATATCGCGAGACCTGTAAAGGAACTGAAAGATTTTGTAAAAATCTATATTCCGAAGGGTAAGACAAGGAAAGTAGAGTTTGTCATTACCCCCGACAAACTGAAATACTATGATTCAGAGTTGAAATACCGTTATGACCCCGGAGAGTTTGAGGTTATGGTCGGTTCAGACTCTAAGAATCTTCAGACAATGAAATTCATAGTTAAATAAGAAGTGATTCCTATTGGATTCAATATTATGGCAGATAATCACGTTGAATAATTAAGTAAGTAAGAAAAAATTAACCGATATACGTAAGTAAGAAAAATTATAGTTATGAAGAAACGTTTGTTAGGAATGTTGGTGGCGTTGGGGTTGGTAGCGCCGTTGTGTGAGGCTAAAGAGCCGATAAAAATCCCGCTGGGATCGGGCGAAGAGGCGGCAGTGCTTTATGTGTATCCGGCTGAGAAAAGTTCCGGAGTGGCACTTGTTGCATGTCCTGGAGGAGGCTATGTAATGAAGGCAAAGGATCATGAAGGATTCGATTTTACAGACGAACTCAACAATATGGGAATCACTTACGGCGTGGTGGATTATCGTTTGCCGAAGGGTCAGTCGGAGGTGCCGGGTGATGATGCACGCAAAGCGATAAAGGTTATGCGTGAGCATGCCGATGAATGGGGTATCAAGAAAACCGGTATCATGGGTTTCTCAGCTGGAGGTCATCTCGCATCAACTGTAGCGACACATTATGACCAGGCTTCACGTCCTGACTTCCAGATACTTTTCTATCCGGTGATAACCATGAATCCTGAATACACCCACATGGGTTCAAGAACAAATCTCCTGGGAAAGAATCCTTCCAAAGAACTGGAGGAGAAATATTCCAATGAGCTTCAGGTCACCGCCGATACCCCTCCGGCATTGATTTTCCATTGCACGGATGATGATGTGGTGCCGGTGGCAAATGCAGTGAATTATTATACCGCTCTTCAGAAGAATGGTGTTTCCGCAACACTGCATATATTCCCCACGGGTGGTCATGGTTGGGGTTTCCGTGATTCCTTCGAATATAAATCCCAGTGGCTTCCTATCTTCCGCGACTGGCTCAGTCGACGTTGATCTCTGAAGCGGCACGAACATCGGCGGCAATTCCTTCCTTAAGGGCGGAGATGTCGCCGAAATTTTTTTCATCGCGTAGCCTTCGCAAGAAATCGAGACTTAAATTCGTTCCGTATAGATTGCCTGAATAATTGATGAGATATGCCTCTACGGAGAGCGGAAGTCCTTCGCTTACGGTAGGTGATACCCCGATATTTACTACAGCTCTGTAACGGTTGCCGTCGGAGGTGGTGGCTTCGGCAGCATATACACCCGGGGCGGGAAGCAGGATGCCGGGATCGGTAATCAGATTGGCAGTAGGGAATCCTAATTGACGTCCGAGTTCGCGTCCATGTCCAACAATGCCGCTTATGGAATATGGTCTGCCGAGCATCGTGGTTGCCGCGTCTATGTCGCCGGCACCCAAAGCGCGGCGTATTGCCGAACTGCTGACACCATCCACAACCGGTGCTTCCACAACTGTGATGCCGCAATTTTCTCCGATGCGGGAATAGTCGGAAAGATTCATTGACATTCCGTCTGAGCCGAAGGTGTTGTCGTATCCTGCCACCAAAAGTTGGACGTTATAATCACGAGCGAGACGTTCCATCCATTCGGCGACAGTAAGACGGCGTAAATTCTCATTGAATTCCAGCACAACGACTTCAACACCCAAGGAGCGGAGATTTTCTTCACGCTCGTCGGGCAGCTCAAGGAGTTTCGGTGCGCGTGTCGGAGCCACGACAGCAAGGGGATGGGGCTCGAATGTAATCACTATCGGACGTAACCCATTAGCGGCACTTTGCGCAGTGAGAAATTCCACCACTTTGCGGTGTCCGCGATGGACACCATCGAATGTGCCGACCGTGATTGCCGAAGGCGCGAGGGATGAATTGTCGGAAATATGCTGCATCTTCAAAAATTGAAAAATTGTGATGCAAAATTAATAAATAATGACTATTTTTGCAGAAAGATTGTTGTAAAAATATGAACAAGATTAAGTCAATAGGAATCCTCACTTCGGGAGGCGACGCCCCCGGAATGAACGCGGCAATCCGCGCTGTTACCCGTGCGGCTATCTTTGCCGGTTTCAAGGTGTTTGGTATTTATCGCGGTTATCGCGGACTCATCTACGACGAGATTGAGGAGTTTTCCACCCAGAATGTCTCCAACATTATTCAGCGAGGCGGCACGATTCTGAAAACCGCGCGTTGCAAGGAGTTTCAGACCGAAGAGGGACGCCAGTGCGCCTACGATGTGATGAAACGTCGCGGCATTGATGCTCTTGTGGTTATCGGTGGTGACGGCTCACTTACCGGTGCCCGTATTTTCGCTAATGAGTTCTCGATTCCTATCATCGGTCTTCCGGGAACAATTGACAACGACCTTTATGGCACAGACACCACAATCGGTTATGACACAGCCCTCAATACGATTATGGAATGTGTCGACAAGATCCGTGACACCGCCACCTCTCACGAGCGTCTGTTCTTCATCGAGGTGATGGGTCGTGATGCAGGTTTCCTTGCGCTCAATGGAGCTATCGCCGCCGGTGCTGAGGCTGCCATCATCCCTGAGATTTCGACACAGGTCGACCAGCTTTCTGAACTCATCAAGAATGGTTTTCGCAAATCCAAGAACTCATCGATTGTGCTTGTGGCAGAGTCTCCGATCACCGGGGGGGCGATGGGTCTTGCGCAACGTGTAAAAGAGGAATATCCCGAATACGATGTACGTGTCTCGATTCTCGGACACCTGCAGCGAGGTGGTTCGCCTACGGCTCACGACCGTATCTTGGCTTCGCGCATGGGAGCTGCCGCCGTTGATGCATTGCTCGATGACCAGCGAAATGTGATGATCGGCATCAAGAACGATGAGATCACCTACGTTCCCTTCACCAAAGCCATCAAGAACGACAAACCCATCAACCAAGACCTCCTCTCCACCCTCCGTCGCCTCTCCATCTAACGGTCCCCAATAGAGCATTAAAAATAACTATCCCGCTATGACAGTTCATAGCGGGATAGTTTTATGATATATTTATGGTTCATTTGAGAGTTTTCCATTTATGAGAATCAATCATTTTGTTCATAATAATATGAATAATCAATGCCTTTCATAAACATTTCACGGTCATCAATCTTGTCTGTTAAGGCTGGTTCTACCAATTTTTTGATGCGTGAACTATTGATTACACTTTCACGCATTGCCGCCAGATAATCATTCTTGTCTATTTGACTCCAGTCAACACAGCGTTTTAACGACCGTTTTAGCATCAGGTCAAGCCAAATGCGTGTGCTTCGCCCGTTACCTTCCATAAATGGATGCGCCACATTCATTTCAACATACTTATTCATAATTTCATCGAATGTGGTTTCAGGCATTTTCTCGATCAGTTGCAGCGTTTCGGGAAAATGCATACAGTTGGCAAACGTGAAGCCTCCTTTCGAAATGTTTTTAGTACGTATTTGTCCGGCAAAATCATAGAGTCCGCCAAAGATGTAGGCGTGAATCTGTTGAAGACATTTCACACTACCGGGCTCAAGGCTTTGTAACAAACCACTCTCGTACAACTGATACGCCTTTTTCCTGCTTTGCCCGTCTAAAGTATTGTCGCTATATGTAAACCAATCAAGGAATTCATTGGCTCTGTTATTTGGATAATGCTTCGCCAATATTGTTACATCATTACTGTTTAAAACATCTGCTACGCGAAGTTTCCCATCAGGAGCCTCAAATTTGAACCCGTGAGTAGCACTCACGAGTCGGATGCCATCCTGTTTCAGCTTGCGTTTTAGCCACCGCCAATAGTTGCCGGCTTTAACATAATCAGGCTCGTTGTTGATGGCTCGGACTATGTCTGTAGCAGAAAACCACCAGCAATTATTCTCATCATCCCACACCGCCCGCACCTCACGGTCGTTGAAGAAGCGTATGGATTTCTTAGATTGTTTTGGCATCTCTTCCATTTTTTTGCCTGGCTTTAGGCTGTTATCACACGAAGTTCAACACTGCTATTTTTTCCAAAGTGCAATCCAAAGTGCAAATATTGCACTTTGGGGAATTCCCATTTGATGAGCGTGCTCTTTGAATGCTTTTTGTATGAGATTCTAACTTCTATGCTGAAGAAAAATCTAACAACTTACTTAGCTACAAATATAAGCAAAAAAAATGAAAGCGGGAAGATTTCGAAGAAATCTTCCCGCTTTCTGTGGGCGAAGATGGATTCGAACCACCGAAGGTATAAACCAGCAGATTTACAGTCTGCCCCATTTGGCCACTCTGGTATTCGCCCGATTGCGGATGCAAAATTAATCAAATATTCCGAATCCGCAAAATAAATTTATTCTTTGTGAAATTTAACAACGAATTTCTAACAGCTTCTTAAATCAACCGATCATTGTGGCGATATCTTCCTCGACGAAGGTGATGGTGCCGATGTTGAATTTCTCCTGAAGCACTTTCAGTATGTCGGGAGTGAAGAAAGCGGGCAAGGTGGGTCCGCTGTGGATGTTTTTCACCCCAAGAGCCAAAAGAGCAAGCAGCACGATGATTGCCTTCTGCTCATACCATGCTATATTATAGACAATCGGTAGGTCATTCACATCCTTGAGACCAAGTGCATCGCGCAACGCAAGCGCTATCCTTACAAGTGAATAGGAATCGTTGCACTGACCGGCGTCCAACACACGCGGAACTCCTTCGATGTCGCCCAATGGAAGTTTGTTGTAACGGTATTTCGCACATCCGGCTGTGAGAATAACGCAGTCTTCAGGCAATGCTTCGGCAAATTTCGTGTAGTAGGAGCGCGATGGGAATCTACCGTCACAGCCTGCCATAACCACGAACTTGCGGATTTTGCCTCGTTTGATCAGGTCTATGATTTTGGGAGCGAGTTCTATCACCTGATGATGCGCGAAACCACCTATGATCTCTCCATGCTCGATAGCTGTGGGAGGGGGACATTTCTGGGCGCGGGCAATCAGTTCGGAGAAGTCTTTAGGTTTTCCGTCTTTCCCTTCTTCTACATGATGGGTGCCGGGCATGCCTACAACACCTGTGGTGTAGACTCTGTCAAGATAGGTGCAATTTTTCTTCGGCGGAACGATACAGTTGGAAGTGAATAGGAACATGCCG
>DAWBVG010000513.1:0-5040 GCA_052279865.1 Muribaculaceae bacterium | reverse complement strand
CCCGTCGGCAGCGTCACGTGTTGCAACAAAGATGTCATAGCCTCCAAGTGATTCCTCATTGTCTGACGCATAATAGAGTGTAACCCCATCAGACATCATGAAGGGATATATCGCATTTCCACCATTATTGAGGATATCAGGAGTTTCCGTCGGTTCGTGCCAGGATCCATCGGTCAGTCTGATTGACTCCACAATGCGGAATATACCTGTGGAATCAGGTTGTGCCCACATCTTGAAATCGTTTCCTTCGTTTGTGAAAACATAATCGGCGTCAGTCTGCTCGAAAGGTATTGCATCCGCATTGCCGAGAGAGCCTGCGGAAAACGGGAGCTTGTAAGCCTTGAAGAACTCCACCTTGGGCACGGCGATGCTGTCAAGAATCACTAATTGTTCCACTCTTTCAAGGAAGTTTTCGGCTTTCATCAGCTCTCTTTCCTGCTCCTCAAGCTGGGGCGGTATTTTCTTCTTAGCTTTTTTTCTGGCGGCGGCATAATGTTTTGCGGCTTCCTCAAAGTCATATTTCAGGAATGCCTCTCGCCCCGCTTCCAAAGACTCCTCGACTGTCGGTGTTTTTGCAGGGCTCACAGCTGCTACCGAAATGATAGCGATTGATATGTAATTAAGAAAATTCATAATGGCAAAATTAGTTAAATTATTTGAGATTGGCAAGAGGTTCTTTAATAGGTTCGCGTGCACATATGAAAGAAAAGTGAGCACTTTTAAGAATTTTTTATTAACTTTGTGGCGAAATGTGGAAATACGCGAACTGATTTCATCAGTGTTTTCAAGTATAAATTCCATGAGAATTTACGATTAGAACGCTTAAACAGCAATAATCAACAAACTAAAGATATATCAAATTATGAGTTTGAACATCATTGTATTGGCCAAGCAGGTGCCCGACACCCGCAATGTCGGCAAGGATGCGATGAAGGAAGACGGCACAATCAACCGCGCCGCGCTTCCCGCGATCTTCAACCCTGAAGATCTCAACGCCCTCGAGCAGGCCCTTAAGTTGAAAGAGATGTATCCCGGCACTACAGTGACCTTGCTTACAATGGGTCCGGCGCGTGCTGCGGAGGTTATCCGTGAAGGACTCTATCGTGGCGCAGACCGCGGTATCGTGCTTTCAGACCGCGCATTTGCCGGTGCCGATACCCTCGCCACTTCATATGCTCTCAATGCAGCAGTGCGCAAGATCGGTAATTACGACCTTATCATCGGCGGTCGTCAGGCTATTGATGGCGACACGGCTCAGGTCGGTCCTCAGATTGCCGAGAAACTCAAGATTCCTCAGGTCACATATGCTGAGGAGATCGTAGAGGTAAAGGATGGCAAAGTTATCGTAAAACGTCGCCTTGAAGGTGGTGTGGAGACTGTCAAGGCTCCTCTTCCTCTCGTTATTACCGTGAACGGCTCTGCCGACGAATGTCGTCCTCGCAATGCCCGCAACGTGCAGAAATATAAATATGCGGCAGTTCCTTCTGAGGTTGCCAACGATGAAGCGAAGAAAGCATTCATCGCTGCGCGTCCTTATCTCGAAATCGGAGAATGGACAGCAGCTACCGTTGAGGCAGACCTTGCACAATGCGGTCTTGCCGGTAGCCCGACAAAGGTGAAAGGAATCGAGAATGTGGTATTCACCGCCAAGGATGCGCGTCGCATCGAGAATAACGATGAGGAGCTCGAAGGTCTCATCAAGGAATTAATCGCTAACCACACTATCGGCTAAACATTATGGCAACAGACAAGAATAATTTGATCGTATATTGCGAATATGAGGACGGCAAGATTGCAGATGTAAGTCTTGAACTCCTCACAAAAGGTCGCACACTTGCCGACAAGCTCGGAATCAAGCTCGAAGCCGTAGTGGCAGGTGACAATCTCAAAGATATCGAGAAGCAGATTTTTCCTTATGGCGTAGATCGCGTTTATAAGGTGCAGGATCATCGTCTTTATCCTTATACTTCTCTTCCCCACAGCTCTATCCTTATCAATCTTTTCAAGGAGATTGAGCCCCGCATCGCATTCATGGGTGCAACGGCAATCGGTCGTGACCTCGGTCCGCGTGTGTCTTCAGCACTTCACAGTGGTCTTACCGCCGACTGTACAGCTCTTGAGATCGGTGATCACAAGGATGCCAAGACAGGAACAGAATATAAGGATCTTCTCCTTCAGATTCGTCCTGCATTCGGTGGTAACATTGTTGCGACTATCGTCAATCCCGAGTGCCGTCCGCAGATGGCAACCGTGCGTGAGGGTGTGATGAAGAAAGAGGTTAAGGATTCCAACTATGTAGGTGAGGTTGTTGATCTCGATGTAAACAAATACACATCTCCCGAAGACTATGTGGTTGAGGTTATCGACCGCCATATAGAGAAATCCAAAGTCAATCTCAAAGGTGCTCCCGTAGTGGTTGCCGGCGGATATGGCGTAGGAAGCAAAGAGAATTTCGATCTTCTCACCAAGCTCGCAGATGTGCTTGGCGGCGAAGTGGGTGCCAGCCGTGCTGCCGTTGACGCAGGATGGGTTGACCATGACCGTCAGATCGGTCAGACCGGTGTCACCGTGCGCCCGAAGCTTTATATCGCCTGCGGTATTTCCGGTCAGATCCAGCATATCGCCGGTATGCAGGACAGCTCGATCATCATTTCCATCAACTCGGATCCCGATGCGCCGATCAATACAATCGCCGATTATGTGATCACCGGTAAGATGGAGGATGTCGTTCCCAAATTAATCAAGTATTACAAAAAGAATTCCAAGTAAACAAGATGGCTAATTTCTATACAGATAACGAAGCTCTGAAACTTCACCTGAATCATCCGATGATGAAGAAGATCGTGGAGCTCAAAGAGAGAAACTTCGCCGATGCCGATAAATTCGACTACGCTCCTCAGAACTTCGAGGACGCAATGGACAGCTATGACCGCGTGCTTGATATCGTGGGTGAGATCTGCGGCGACATCATCGCTGAAAATGCTGAGGATGTAGACCACAACGGTCCCCGCGTGGAGAATAGCCGCGTGATCTATGCCGACGGCACAAAGAAAAATCTCGACGCTTGCCGCAAGGCAGGTCTTATGGGTATGTCGATGCCCCGCCGTCTGGGTGGTCTCAACTTCCCGATCACTCCCTATATCATGGCAGCCGACATGGTGAGCCGTGCCGATGCCGGATTCGAGAACCTCTGGGGTCTTCAGGACTGCGCCGAAACCATCTATGAGTTTGCCGACGAAGCCCAGAAAGAGAAATATATTCCCCGCGTGTGTGCCGGCGAGACAATGTCGATGGACCTCACCGAGCCCGATGCCGGTTCCGACCTTCAGTCTGTCATGCTCAAGGCTTCTCAGAAAGAAGACGGCTCTTGGGTGCTCAACGGTGTGAAGCGCTTTATCACAAACGGAGACAGCGATATTCACTTGGTGCTTGCGCGTAGCGAAGAGGGTACAAAAGATGGTCGCGGTTTGTCAATGTTTATCTACGACAAGAGAAATGGCGGTGTGAACGTTCGTCGTATCGAGAACAAGATGGGTATCAAGGGTAGCCCGACTTGTGAGCTTGTTTACAAGGATGCCCCATGTGAACTCGTAGGTAGCCGCAAGCTTGGTCTTATCAAATATGTGATGGCTCTTATGAACGGTGCCCGTCTCGGCATCGCCGCACAGAGTGTTGGTATCAGCGAGCATGCTTACCGCGAGGCATTGCAGTATGCCAAGGAGCGTAAGCAGTTTGGCAAGGCAATCATAGAGTTCCCCGCTGTTGCAGAGATCCTTTCTCTGATGAAGGCAAAACTCGATGCAAGCCGCACACTTCTTTATGCTTGTTCTCGTTTTGTAGACATGTATAAGATCTACGATGACATCGCCAAAGAGCGCAAACTTGAGGTTGAAGAGAAGAAAGAGGCTAAGTTCTACAGCCGTCTTGCAGATGCCTTCACACCCCTTGCAAAGGGTATGACATCTGAGTTCTGCAACCAGAACGCTTACGACTGCATCCAGATCCACGGTGGATCCGGTTTTATGAAGGATTATGCTTGCGAGCAGATCTATCGTGACGCTCGTATCACCTCCATCTACGAGGGTACTACTCAGCTTCAGGTTGTGGCAGCTATCCGCCACGTCACCACCGGCACATATCTTGACTGGATCAAGAGCGAGGCTGAGAAGCAGGTTGTAGCAGAAGATGAGGATGTAAAAGCAACGCTCAACTTCATGACTCAACAGTATGCTGATGCTGTAGAAGCAGTCAATGGTGTTGACGATCCCAAATTCCATGATTTCATGGCGCGTCGTCTTGTAGAGATGGCAGGTTATATCGTGATGGGTTATCTGATGCTTGACGACACCCAGCGCGACGCATCCTTCCGTAAGTCGCTCCACGTCTTTGTGAACTACGGCAAAGCCGAGGTGGCAAAGCACGCCGACTTCATCGGCAACTTCCGTCCCGAAGAAATCAAGGATTATTTGTATAATTAAAGAAAAAGTGTTAACTTTGCGGCGGTTTTCGTGCGAGGGAATGCCTTGCAGGGAAACCGCCGTAAATATTTTATTACAAATCAATCATTTACAAAACGTATGAATAACTACGAAACCGTTTTCATTTTAACTCCCGTTTTGTCTGACGATCAGATGAAGGAAGCGGTAGAAAAATTCAAAGACGTTCTCAAAGCCAACAACGCAGAGATCGTTAATGAAGAGCTGTGGGGTCTGCGCAAGCTTGCTTATCCCATCCAGAAGAAATCCACCGGCTTCTATGTGCTGGTAGAGTTCAAGGGTGAGCCCACTATCGTAAAGAAACTTGAGACCGCTTTCCGTCGTGACGAGCGCGTGCTTCGCTTCCTTACATTCCGTCTTGACAAATACGCAGTTGAGTACGCAGAGAAGCGTCGTAACCTGAGAGCAAACAAAGCAAGTGAGAAACCCGCCGAGGCTGAGGCCAAAGCAGAAGCAAAGGAGGTATAATCATGGCAGCAAACAACGAAATCCGTTATCTCACCCCCCTTACGGTAGATACAAAAAAGAAAAAATACTGCCGTTT
>DAWBVG010000512.1:0-2513 GCA_052279865.1 Muribaculaceae bacterium | reverse complement strand
TGTGAGAATTAAAGCATATAGTAATATCGAAACAGATGATCTTATTATTTCTGAAATCTTTTTTACCGGCACACTACAGAATTCCGGCAATCAATATTATGGAGATGACTACATAAAACTTTATAATAATACAGTTCATGTTGTTTACGCTGATGGCATAACGCTTTTTGAGACGAAATTCCTTACAACTCAAAAACTTGATTTCAGCCCAAACATTATGGAAGAAGCCGTCACCGTTCATGCACTTTACACAATCCCGGGAACCGGGAAAGAGCATCCAGTAAACCCTGGGGAATATGTTCTCCTGGCAGATGTTGGCATTGATCATCGCACCGTTAATCCGAATTCCTTCTCTCTTGAACACGCAGATTGGGAATGGTATGACGTATCTACGAAACCTGACAATCTTGATATTGACAGTCCAATTGTTGACAATCTTGACAAATGGTATTGTTACACACAGTCTTTCTGGCTTCTTCATAACCGAGGATTCAAGGCATACGGTATTGCGCGAATTCCAATAGATAAAGAGCAATATTTACAAGATTATTGGTATACATATAATTACGAGCTTGTTACTGATGCCGGAACTTTCCCAATGAGTCAGAGTGCATATCGACTCCCCAATGATTGGGTGGTTGATGTTGTGAATTGTTCCGTTGAATCAGAATGGGAATGGAACGTTACATCTCCGATCCTTGATATGGGATGGGCATCTTGCGGGAAAATCGATAAAGACAAGACCCGATATTTTCATGCAGTAAGACGTAAGTTACTGTATGTAAAGAACGATGGAACACCGGTTTTCAAAGACACCAACAATTCATCAGTTGATTTCAACAGCCATACAACTCCGAGTGAAATTGAACTTCAACACACAATAACAGGTCTGGGCGAACAGCCTTCAACAATTATTACCTATGATGGCATCACACCGATTAATATGTAGTGTTTTTCTATTGATCTCTATCAAGGCATTCCCTCAGATTGGCAGATCCATTATGGAACATGCATCCTCAATGTATAATCTCACCGAGGACGCATGGATCAATCCTGCCCTTTCACCATTTAAGTTTTCCTTGTCGCTATCTGATATTTCCGCCGGTTTCTATAACAGTAACTGCGAACGCTATGGAGAATTCAATGCCGATGCCTATATAAAGATGAGTAACCTCACTCTTTCTGCAAATGCTCTTTACAACAATGGAGCAAAACATAATGTGAAATTTTGTGAGAATGTGGATGTCTCGCAAGTATACCCATACCTTACATATGATGCCATTGGGGGTAATCTCAATCTTGAGCGTTATGGATTTGCCGGTTCAGTTGCTATCGACTTAAATGATAGATGGAATATAGGTGGTTCGGCAAGCTACGCTGCAGGATTATTCTATAGAAACGTTGACCCACGCCCCAGAGATATTACCGGAGATTTAAATCTTTCTGCGGGAGTTTCTTTCTCTTTTACGAATGACTATGCAGTTGCGTTATCTGTTTCCTACAATAAATATAAACAAAGCTGTGACATAGATTTTAAAAGTGAACTCGGGTGGTCCACTATTTATCATATGACCGGACTGGGATCACATTACAAACGTTTTGCAGGACAGGGAACATCTTCATATTATAATGGAAACGGTATAGGAATCAATCTTACGCTATTCCCAATAAAAAGAGGGATATATGCCAATATAAATTTCACAAGAAATAATTTGACACATATACTTGACGACCTCAATAAGCTTCCTATGTCAAAAATCAATGCATTCTCTTTAAAATCCGAGGTAGGATTCAAATCCCGAAAATGGGGAATCACAGCATTTATGGATATTGAGAGGAGACACGGGTATGAAAATATATTTGGAGATGCTGCTACAGCTCAGTTCCCATTAATCGGTTCTCTATGCATGCATATTATCAATAATAGTTCTTATGGAATTTATGGAACAGGAGATTTTTCGCTGGGAAAGACTTTAATCTCAATATCTCCCAACGTTTATTCTACTCATTACAGTGAAATTTACAGAGAGCCAAGAAAAAAACTTGTTATTGACGACATCAACGCAGGTATTGACCTCAAAATGACATCCTGCGTGAGTAAGAAAATAATATTGAGAGGAAATATCGGCTACCGGCTAATCTCTCCCTTAAAGACCAAGATTGAGAATGTCGCAACGACAGAGCCAGATCTTGTTCCGTTTGTAGACATAATAATGGACAACTACGGGAATGCCTCCCATTCCGGAAATAATTTAGCTGCTGGTATAGGCATCGATTATCTTATTCACCACGGCAAATATGCTATTGGGCTTGATGCCTTATATAATATGTATTCGCGAACCGACGATACCTCAATATTTACTTTGACATTTAAATTCTAAAATCAATTCTAAAATATGAAAAAATTATTACTGTTTGTTGTCGCTATCCTCGCAACGCTATCAGCAAATGCGGAGTTACGCACCGGACAACTGGCGAACGGAATGACATATTATATCCGTTCAAACAATACA
>DAWBVG010000511.1:0-5033 GCA_052279865.1 Muribaculaceae bacterium | reverse complement strand
GATGTGTATAAGAGACAGATACAAGATATTGAGACGCCCTACTACATTGTATATGAAGAACGAATCCGACGCAATATGAAAATATTGAGTCGGGTAGCGAAAGAGGGAAACGTTAAGATTATCATGGCATTCAAAGCAAATGCACTATGGAAGACATTCCCGATCATAGCGGAATATTTCAAGGCTTCCACAGCAAGTTCTCTTAATGAAATGCGTCTTTCACTCGAATTCCTCGGGAACGAAGTGCATTCCTATTGTCCTGTCTACACTGAGAAATCTTTCCCTCAATTCCTTGAAGGAAGCACACACATCACCTTCAATTCTCTCTCGCAATTCAATCGTTTCTATTCTCAGATAGAAGCCTACAATAAGGCAAATCCTGAAAAGAAAGTATCTGCTGGACTACGTGTGAATCCACATTGCAGCGTGATTGAAACCGATATATACAATCCTTGTGTGCCGGGATCTCGTTTCGGAGAGAAAGCTGAGAACCTTAAAGACGGTTTACCTGAAGGATTGGAAGGACTCCATTTCCATGCCCTGTGCGAATCATCAAGTTACGACCTTGAGAAAGTACTCAACGCATTCAAGGCAGAATACGGACATCTCCTGCCACATGTAAAATGGCTCAATATGGGCGGAGGTCATCTCATGACGCGAAAAGACTACGATACGGATCACTTGATATCCCTCCTGAAAAGTTTGCATGAAGAATATCCACATCTCGAAATGATTATGGAACCGGGCAGCGCATTTACTTGGCAGACAGGGGATCTTGTTACAGAAGTCCTTGACGTGGTTGAAGACGCTGGAATCAGGACAGCCATCATAGACGCATCATTCGCCTGCCATATGCCCGACTGCCTTGAAATGCCTTACAAGCCCAATATACTTGAATCTCTTCCAGATGACGCAGAAGAAGGTTATACGTATCGTTTAGGTGGCAACTCATGTCTTAGTGGTGATTTTACCGGTGACTGGAAATTCAAAGAGCCATTGAAACCAGGTGATAAACTGACACTTCTCGACATGAACCACTACACCACCGTCAAGACGAACATGTTTAACGGCATCCAGCATCCCTCCATATGGCTCGCCCCAATCGAAGGTACTCCCACCCTGCTCCGCGAATTCACCTACTCCGATTATCGCTCCCGCATGGACTAAAAGACTATTTAAATGATTATGCAAATAAATAATGAGGATTAATTTTGCAATATCTATAATATTGGTTTTCGGGCTTACTGTATCTGACTGCTTTGCGCAGGAGGTGGGTAAGATGAATTTGTCGCCGGCATTGCGCAATTATATGATTGCGTGCAACACCATGAACAATGCGGTTCGGGAGAAGGATAAGACGCTGATGGAATCGGCACTCGAAATGCTTGATAATTTAAATATTTCATTGATACCAAATGAGTCTATCCATTGCGATGATAATAATAATGAAATCAAACCTAATATATTCTATCTACCGGAATATGCCGATAAGCTACTTCTTGACGACTTCATAATTACGGATCTCGATGAGGCTTCTCTATTAAGAGATACTTTCATCGACCAGGATGTGCTTGTTTCGCATCATGGTTTGAAAGGAAAAGGTGTGGCGTCCTATGAAATAGAAGGATCCGGCAAAATGGAACTACTGGTTACTTCAAACGGGAACAAGGCACCAAGCATTCAAATAATTGACAATCAAAACAACAAGGAATACAAAGATTTTCAGACTTCGGGCAATTCTTCCTGGATTGTATGGAATATGGATCAAGAAGGGATCTTCAAACTTACGATAACAAACAATGATGAAAGTGACGCTACATTCGTAATAGCATTGAATTAATTTGTTCACAAATCTTCCAACATGACAAGGTCTTCATTACGGTTTATAATTTTAAGTTGTTTATTGTTGATTTGTGCCGGCACATTGCGGGCATCAATATATGATACTATGCAACGAGGAAGACAATTGTCTGCTTGCGGAAGATATCAGGATGCTTTAGCTTCTTTTGATAGCGTCATTGCATCAACTAAGACAAGATCTTCTTTACTTTTCGAGGCTCTTGATTCAAGGGCTCGATGCCACAAACAATTGGCTAATTATTCTTTATCATTAGACGATTATAACAGAGCTTTATCCTTCACTGCTTCAAAAACCAATCTCTCGATAGTATCACTAAACAAGACAGATCTTCTTCTGCAAATCGGCAGATATGCCGATGCGGAAAATATCCTTGACAACCTTGAGGATATGAACCCTTCGATCAGGAATCGAAGATTATCAAATCTCGCATCCGTTTACGTGCGTACAGGGCGATATGACAGAGCGGAAGAACTTTACAAAACCCTTATTGAAGAAGACTCAACCGGAAATTCAGTTACGTTTCAGAATCTTGGTTTCCTTTACATGATGCAAGGAAACTGGGATCATGCCGTAAGGTCACTTAAAAGAGCCTATTTATTATTTCCTAATGACACACCGGATAAATTCGTAGCTCTATCCAATCTTGCTTTGGCAGAAGCTTTTTCTGCATTCAGCACTGATGCGACAATACATATTGAGGAAGCTGTAAGGAACCTCATAAGATTATTGGGATCCAATCATCCGGATGTAATAACGGCGATGAGAAAACAGGGAGAAATATACCTTGCCTTAAATGATAAATCAATAGCATTTCAAACGTTCAAGGAATATTTCGAACACAACAGCAAAAATATCATATCTACCTTCGGAAGCATGACTACACAGGGAAGGCTTGATTTTTGGAAAAAAGAACGACCCCTCCTGTCTCTTTGTTTCGGTTTAGAGTCTACCAACCCAGAGTTTCTATTTGATGTAGCGTTATTTCGAAGAAGTATTGCTTTGCTTGGAAACGGACAGGATTACAAGCGTCTGTTATCAGTGAAAGGTAAAGATATCCAACAAAAACTTAAAACTGGATACGCGGCAGTAGATTTTGTTGTGTATCCGAAACGCAATGATTCCGGAAAACTTATTGATTACATGGGAGCAATTGTTGCAACAAAATCGAAAATAGATTTTGTAACCATTGGCAAAGTATCGGATATTGAAAATCATAAAGTTAATGGCATACGTCTTAAGACTGCCATTTCATCAGGCAGACAGAATCATATCAACGCTATTTATGCAGATTCCATATTATCCGAATTAATCTGGAGTCGGGTGCTTGCTAAAATTAATAATGAGCAGCACGTATATTTTGTGCCAGACGGCATCCTGAACCTTTTGGCAGCTGAATATCTACCAGGTTTACCGGAGAATATATCCTTTCACCGGTTGACAAGTCTCGTTAATTTAACACAAAGAAATTCAAAAGTCAACAACGGCAAATTTCTCCTTGCAGGTGGACTTGATTATAATAACCTTGATAACGAAATCTCAAAATCTTCTACCCCTAACCATCAGGCAGTGGAGTTTTTAAAAGAAAATATAAACAACGTGTCTTTCTCAATGTTACAAGGGATGAAAGAGGAAGTTGAGGAAATCTATCGCGAATATCCGGATGCCACAATTACTTCTACCCTTTCAGAAGAAAGCTTAAAAAACAGGATAAAAGAGTTTAATAGACTTCACATATCCTCACATGGATATACACTTCATATAGACGAACCTGAGCAAGCATATATGCTTTCAGATTCCATTATGGCTGACAAATCGCTCCTTGCATCTGGTCTTGTGTTGACAGGAGCAAATATTGCCTACAATCATAAAGATCGCGAAGACGGCTTGCTATCTGCTCGAGAATTATGTGACATGGATATGTCGAATGTAGACTTCATCGTATTGTCAGCGTGTCAGACTGCCGATGGAAAAATCAATGATGAAGGTCCTGCCGGTCTTGTCAGAGGACTAAAAAAAGCCGGTGCAAAAACTATCGTTGCCACTCTTTGGGAGGTTGATGACTCAGCCGCGAAGATGTTTATGACAAAATTCTATCAGTTGCGTAGAAAAGGAATAAGCAGATCGCAAGCGTTCAAAGAAAGCCGCGATTATTTGATAAATTACAAGGTTGAAGAACCTGTCTTGATTGCGGAATACGATCCCGCAATACAGGCAACACACATCATTGAAACGAAGGATATAGAAACCACTTATCCGATGTCGTCTCCTTCAATGTGGGCACCTTTCATATTAATTGACAATATTGATAATTAAGTAATAAATTTTCTTATGAATAGATTTCTATCATTGATTCTTTTGGCTTTAGCACTCCCGGCATTCGGGCAATCCAAATCTCTTCAGAACCTTCCTGCAAATCAAGAGTTCAAGATTCTTGTATATGAAAATACAGACTCTACCCTACTTACTTTTGGCAAAAATGTAAACAATAGAAGCATCTTAGGTGACTCATGGAAAGCAATCAAGGGTGCTTATCGAACCACAGCCATGGGCACAATCTCATCAGTCTCCGGCGATTTGCTTTCAACCGGGATAGGGCTTGTTGTTGAAGCGCTTCGCGACAAAAAGGGAGATTGGATGCAACAGGTATCTAAAGATTGCAAATACACTAAGAAATTGCCGATGCAACAACAGATCACAGACTTCTACGCCACTACTTCCAACCGGGGAGCCATGGATCTCGACAGTATTGTTTTCGATGGTTTCGGTTGTCAACAATTTCTTAATTTTACAAATCCCGCAACCGGCAAACCTGAGAAATTTCTTGTATTTGACCTAAAATGCACTCTTCGCAAAGATGACCAAGGTAAAGACCGGATGCTTCACCACAGCAAATTTGAGGTTGAAGTCGATCATCTGTTCTTCAACCCGTATCTCTGCAACCTGCCCAATGATTCACTCAGTGCCCAGAATGTTGATTTGCGCACTCCATTTTCATTTGCTTCGCGCAAGAACCTTAAGTTTAACGTGAATGCAAAGATTACATCCTCGTGGATGAATGAAGCGATTCAAGTCGTAAATAACCAACTTCTTGGTGAATTCGATATAAATGCAACCATACCCGATTCTCTCGCTCTTGAAAACGGAGACTGGAATCACGGATATTTTGTATATA
>DAWBVG010000510.1:0-5342 GCA_052279865.1 Muribaculaceae bacterium | reverse complement strand
CTCTATGGGGATTCACAATCCTCCTCTTCATTCTCTTGCGTCTGGATGCGGCAAGAAAAGAACGGCACGATTGATTAATTAATCCTCCGACTATACTGATAAATTAATTAATAGAAATAACCCTGCCTGTGTCATCACGACGCAGGCGGGGTTTCTACCTATAGAGACAAGGTTTATGTTTTCTACTGTTGCTTAGTAGTCAGGATTAGATACCTTGTCAAAACAATGCTAACCTTAAAATTTAACCTTAAAATCGATTATGAGTTTAGTCATCAAGACTGTCATCTTCAAGTTTATCTGTATCTGCGATTGCTGATTCTGTCTCATAAGCATCTGCCTTGACATTCCAAAGAGACGCCATTGTCAAAGCGCCTGCAATCGCAACTATGATCATAATCTTGAACACACCATCCCAGCCTACGGATGGAGTGTCAGCAAGAATACCGAAAACATATCCGGAAACAATCGGCGCAATATAACTTACAAAACCAATTATTCCCACTGCTGAAGACGCACCGCGGCGAGTAACTTGATTCGAAGCGATCACACCAATCAGAGCCTGGGGACCATAAAGGAAGAATCCGGCACAAATCAAGAAACCACAAAGCAGCAACGGATCCGTTTCTACAGGGAAGAAACAGAACGCTGCGATAAACAAAACAACCCCAAGCATACAAAATACGCTTGTTCTCTGTCCCCTCCCTTTGAAGAGTTTGTCGGTAATAACTCCAGCACTTAACATACCAATTATACCGAATACCTCAAAAACCGCTACCACAGATGCGGCTGCAGTAGGAGTCAGACCCCTGTTCTCTTGAAGGAATGTTGGACCCCAATCAAGCACAGCCATACGCACCACATAGACAAAGAAATCTGCAAGTGCAAGAATCCATACGAGTTTGCTTTTAATTACATGCTCCCATATGAACTGACGATGCGCTTTGCTTTCCTCTTTGCTCTTACCCGCTTTTACAGTGCCGGGCAGTTCCGGTAATCCGACAGATTTAGGAGTGTCCCGGAGCACAATAATTATAAATACGACACCTAATGCTGCTATCGCAGCCGGAATCCAGAATGCCCATTGCCATGCACCGTAATGCTGCAACATGCCGTCAACATAATTCTGAGCAGCTATAGGATCCATAGAAGCGGTTACACTTTGAGTGTTTTCTACAATACGTTCTCTTAATGCTGCATTTCCTGTTTGGTCCGTACCGAAATGTCCCATAATGAAACCACATAAAACAGCAGCCACGAATGCACCTATGGAATGAGACGTGTTCCATATCGACATTTTGGTAGACAATTCATGGGGTGGTACCCAATGAGTCATTAATCTATTGCAGGGCGGGAAGCCACAACCCTGAAAAATATTATTGACAACCAGAAGTATACCAAAAAGCAATATCAACGCATTTGTAAAGACTGGACCATAATCAGATCCTACAAAATATGCGCATATCATCGCACCAAAACCAAAGAGCACATTAACAATCGTGCACACGCTCAAACCTGCCACCATGTGCCATCTTCCGTTTACACGGTCTGCCAAAAAGCCGTTTATCAATTTTGACACACCATAGACTATACTCACAATAGCCAGTATCGCCCCTAATGCTGCCTTGGAAATACCATACTCAGCCGTTAGACCCGGAATCGCAAACGAAAGATTCTTACGAACGAAATAGAACACTGCATACCCTATCATCGTTCCGAAAATTGTGCGCCACTGCCAATATGCAAAACTATGTTTTGTCTTTTCCATTATCAGATAGAGATTAATCCGTTATGCTTCAATTTCCCACGCTCCACCTTTGGCAAATACCTTGTTAACGAGTTCATCGTAGAATTGACCACGTTTTGCAAGATCCAGCAAGTTTATTCTCCATCTCATGAGCTGAACAAAATCTGTCATCTCTCTCATCTGTAGACGTGTCACACCGATATCTGCCGGATCTATCGGAGCTCCGACTATACGGAACATCTCTCTCATCCTTTTAAAGGAGTATACCTGTTTCTGAAGCCGTTCTTTCAGCTCGCTCCAATTCTCTTTAACCTTGGTAAGCTGTTCGCGCACAGTTTCCTTGTCGTTATATTTTTTTGTAATCTCTGTATATCCCAATTCAGGCACAGGAAAATTTTTGAAAATTTCTTTTGCCCTATTCTGTTCCTCTTCAAGCGACGGCCATTTTTCCACACAAGCCTCAACATCAAGTTGCGATAGATCCATTTTTAAGAATTCATCGAAGAAGGCACAGGTTGTCAGCGTTCCGACTCCTACCTGAAATCCATGAGACTGCAATTTACCTTTATATGTATGTCCTGTCATATCCAGCCAATGACTGTAAAGATGTTCTGAACATGAAGCCGGACGACTCGAATGAGCAACCTGCATGGCGATTCCACTTAAAGTCAATCCTGCAAAAAGAATTCCCAATGCTTTGGGATCACCAGCAGCCACTCCTTCTGGATCGGAAATCATCTCAGGCAATATTTCATACACCATCTTCCAAGCCTCCGGGACAATCGGTTCTGTACCGAAAAGATCAGCGATCATCCATTCTCCCCCGGCTGGTATTTTTGCGGCAAGATCTGCATATCCTGCTGCTGTCATCTCTTTGGGAGCGGATGCCAGCACTTTGGTATCTGCAAGTATCACCTTAGGCGCATGACACTCTATATTAACCTTTGCACCATCCACAGTTACTGCTGATCCGGAAGAAGAATATCCATCTACTGAAGCTGCTGTGGCAACGACCATATAGGGAACATTATGACGTAAGGCAGTCAGTTTACATAAGTCATTAATCACTCCGGATCCGACTGCCACGGGAATTGCCGGATACACATCCAAAACAATCCCTATTTCATCCGCATATTTTGCATCAGCGTGAAATTCCTCCATGGGAAATATAAATTTCCTGCATTCTATCCCGGCTTCAGTCATATGTTCCCAGACTTTCTCACCTGCAGCCTTCCAAGTATTTCTATCGGCAACGATCAATGCATTCTTATCAGGGAAATTTTCATTGAACAATTTAGGGGCGAGAGACAATATGTCTTCTCCAAATTCGAAAACCTTTGTGTCGCTTGCCAATGCAAGGGCTTCTTTGATGCGTGCATTAAAGTCAATCATTGTATTTTCAGTTTAAATTAGTCAGACTTTGGATTAAACAGTTTTTTAGATCCATTAAAATAGGACACTTTCTCAATTAGTTACAGATTCAAGGACGTGAAGAGTGGAATCCATCGTTTTCATGATAAATGTTGCGTCCCGATATGGATAGAGCAAAGGTAAACATTATATTTCGAATATACAAACTTCATCTTGATTTTTTCTTAATGACGGAAATAATTTTAAACAACTTCTAAAATTATCATTTTTAACAGCAATAATTGAATCAAAAGTGTTATATTTGTAAATATAAATGTAATAAACCAAAATATTATGGCAAATAAAAGAGAATTCAAAAAATCTATAGATGCAATCGGCGGTGCAGTCTGCAATGAGATGATGATCGCGTATTATAACGTAGAAGGAGCAGATAAGAATGCTATTTCAGCATCAATAGAAAAAGTTTTGGCTGCTGTTGTGAAAGCCAAAGATAATGCAAATGTATTTTTCGACAAGGGTGTTAAGGCTTTTGCTGATAAAGCTGAATACGCAAAATCTAAAGCAGCATTCTTTAAAGCTCTCTTCTCAAAAATTCATACAGAATTTGGAGAAGAATTAAACATTGCGGTAAAGGAATTCAATAAAGCAATTCCCGCAGACGTAAAAAAAGCCAATAAAGAAGCTTCTGCAAATTAAAATTGATATGAACATGTGGGGCAAAATACTTAAATGGAGCGGATGGAAAGTATCCATTACTGCACCACAACGCAATAAATGTGTTATATGCGTTGCTCCCCACACATCCAACTGGGATTTTATTCTCGGTTTATTCGCATATTATTCACTGGGAAGAAAAGCTAATTTCTTAATGAAGGAATTTTGGTTTTTCTTCCCTTTGAAATATCTTCTCAAACGCCTTGGAGGAATACCGGTCCCTGCAAAAAAAACGGGACGCAGTGTAACTCAAGAAGTGATTGAATTATTCAAAAATGATTCTTACGTAAATCTTGCTGTAACTCCGGAAGGAACCAGAAGCAGGCGTAAACAATGGAGAACAGGATTTCTATATATCGCTTATGAAGCGAAGGTGCCAATCCAGTTGGGAATAATAGACTATTCTAATAAAGACATCATCATAAAAGATGAATTTATTCCAACTGGAAATGTTGAAAATGATATGGCATTCGTTAAAAGCTATTATTCCGATTGTGAAAAAGCAGCTAAATATCCTCAAAAATTTACTATCTAATATCACTTCTGAGTTTCCAAATTATCAGAACACATAATGTATTAAATTATGATTACCAAAGATCTTAATGTCTGTCTTTTCCCAATGACCATCACATGGGATGATGTTGATGCAAATTTAAAGAATCTCGAAAAATCATTAAATTCAGTCCATCCTCAGACAGATCTTGTTGTAATCCCGGAAACATTTTCAACAGGTTTTCCCATCGGCAAAAGCAAAGATGAAATCAAAGCTATTGCAGGAAACACCTACACACAAACAATCAACACATTGAAGGACCTATCAAATAGAAAGAACTTCGCAATAGCCGGTACTATTGTTTGTGTGGAAGATGATAAACTTTTTAACAGGGCTTTCTTTGTAGAGCCGAATGGAGACATCACATTTGCCGACAAAAGACATCTTTTCACGATGGCTGGGGAAGATAAAATCTTTTCGGCAGGAAACAAAAGACTGAAAATTCGCTATAGAGGATGGAACATTGCCATGATTGTATGCTACGACTTAAGATTCCCCATATGGTCGAGAAATATCAATAATGAGTATGACATACTCTTGGTGTCAGCCAATTGGCCCGAAGTTAGAATATCTGCATGGAATAAACTTCTACCTGCAAGAGCCATCGAGAACTTGTCATATATATGTGGTGTTGACTGCACTGGAACTGACAACAATGGCTTCAACTATGATGGTTCATCCATGATAATTGATTTCAAAGGGAATGAGATTGGAAAAAGCGTACAGTTGGCTGACGATGAAAATCAGCATTTTATTTATGCCACCCTATCGCGAACAAAACTTGATTCATTCCGTGAAAAATTTCCGGCATGGCGTGATGCCGATCAATTCAGCATTCACTGATTCTTATAATCAAAATATATTTTGATTATAAATATATCTTGCTCATAAATACATTTGAATCAACTCTGTGCTTCCTATCGTGCGCAGCCGGTTGAGTGAAGGCACCTTGGTGCCCCG
>DAWBVG010000509.1:0-2067 GCA_052279865.1 Muribaculaceae bacterium | reverse complement strand
TAATTATTAACCATTAATTATTAATTAAATTGCGGATTGGAGGGAATGATTAGCCAGCTGCGATATTTTTCGCCAAGCCGCTCTACCTCCCTCCGCCAATAAAGATCTTCAGCCCCGGTCAGAATATCATTCTGTCCGGGGTTTGGATTTAATGCCCAGGTATTCCGCAAAATTTCTGACGTCAGCTGTCCTTTTGTCCAACCACTGTATCCAAGAAAGAAACGCAAGCTACCCTCAACATCCCCATGATTGTTGACATAATCAATTATATCGTCCAATTTAGCACCTACAAAAATTCCCTGAGCAACTTCTATAGATCCTTCAAATTTATCTCCCATAGTGTGCAGCATGAATAATCTATCTGCCTCTACGGGACCTCCACTATATACAGGCACATTTGCTCCGGAACTCCAATCCGGAAAAAGATCCTGAAGCGTCACAGGTGTCTGTTTATTAAGTGTTAGACCGATATGTCCCTGATGGTTATCTTCTTCAAGAATAAGCACCACACTCCGTTTGAAATATGGCTCGTCAAGCAATGGCTCTGCAATCAGAAGATCTCCTTTCTTAGGATTCACTATTGTAGGGTCTTTATATATTATTGATTCTAAATCCATTTTAATCTTATTATATATATAGATAACGCGCCCGAAAAAAATTTTCCTAATTTTTTTGAAAAATATTTTGCAGTTCCAAATTATTGTTATACCTTTGCGGTGTACTAATATACTAATACACTAACAAACTAAGATATGCTAAACATCAAAAACTGCACTTTCAACTATCGCCACAAGGGAGAACCCACCATCGACGATTTCTCTCTCAAACTTAAGGAGGGTGGCGTATACGGTCTTTTAGGATCCAACGGTGCCGGCAAAACCACGTTGCTGCAACTTATAAGCGGACTGCTGACACCCGTATCGGGTGAAGTAACACTTGACGGTGAGAATACACGACTGCGCCATCCATCCACACTCGAAAAAATATTTTTCGTGCCTGAAGAGATAGATCTGCCGCCACTTAAACTTGATACCTTTATCAATCTTAATGGTGCGCTCTATCCTAAATTCTCTAAAGAAGAGATGTATCATCATCTCGACACATTTGGTCTACCACGTGACATCCGTCTTGACAAACTGTCGATGGGACAGAAAAAGAAAGTCGCTCTTTCGTTCGCAATGGCATGCAATACAAAAATCCTTCTTATGGATGAGCCGACAAATGGCTTGGACATTCCTGCGAAAAGTGCTTTCCGCAAATATGTGATAGAATCAATGAGCGATGATCGCATTTTTGTGATTTCCACTCACCAGGTAAGAGATGTGAGCCAGATTCTCGACCACATCCTTATCATGGACAAACAGAAAGTTCTTCTTGACCGCACCGTTTCAGAGATTCAAGACAAAATGAAATTCACCGAGACGGTCAACAACGAACTTATCAACACCGCGCTCTATGCCGTAAAAGGTCTTGGAGGAGCCTCGGTGATCTTACCGAACGAAGATGGCGATGATTCCGAACTCAATATCGAACTCCTCTTCGATTTCGCAATCTCCGATCCCGAAAAATTAAATTCACTTTTCCATTAATATCAGATTAAGTTTAATTGAGTTTGATTTGAATTTGATTTGGATTTGATTTAGATTTGATTTGAGTTTGATTTAGATTTGATTTGGATTTGATTAAACTGATTAAAATTTGATTTAAATTATTTGGATTTATAATCCGTTAATGAGGTTTCGTATAGCGAGCTCTGCTCGCGGCTTAAAATATCAAAAAAATTAATATGAACAATATATTCTCACCCCGCCGCTTTGGTCTTTACATCAAGCAATATGCCGGTGAAAACTGGAAAAAATTATTACAGATGGCTGCCTCTATATTTGGCATGTTTATTCTTCTGACTACCATCATCCCGTTCCTGAAAGGCACCTACTCATACCCATCTCACATGGATGGAATGTGGGATTTCGAGACAACAATATTCTGGTGCCTGCTTTTTGTGATGGCAGCGGCAACTGCAGCTTCAATGTTCTTCAACATGGATAGCAAAAGTAAACGCATCTC
>DAWBVG010000508.1:0-3491 GCA_052279865.1 Muribaculaceae bacterium | reverse complement strand
TCATATCTTTATCTTGACAGTATAGTACATATTCAGAACAAGATAACATGGGATATAATGGATAATAATATAGCATTGGTTCAAAAGGGTTATTATGATAATAAATCGGTTGAATCTTTAAAAAAAGAGTCTAAATCAAAAAAGCAAGTGGTGATAATAGTAATAATTGCTTTATCGATTATTATTATAGGATTTATGATATATCGAATTTCAATAAAAATAAAGAATAATAAAATTGAAAAAAGTGTTAATGAAATAATTATCCTTACGGAACAAATAAAAACAAATCTATAGAAAATAAAGAACTGTCTAATTCTATTCATGGTCGAGAAGAACAGATTTCTAATATGGATATAGAAATAGAAAATCTTTTTAGGAATCAATGGAATACTTTGAATCGATTATGCAATGAGTTTTTCGAAAAAGAATCACAAAGTTCGAAATTATCTTCGATTGCTTCCATAGAAAAAGAAATTAAGAAAATTGTAAATAGGAAGAATATAGGGAGTATAGAAGATTCCGTAAATAAATATATGAATAATATAGCTGTAGCCTTGCGGGAACAATGTTCATTTTTAAAAGAAGAAGATTTTATTTTCATAATATTGGTATATGCAGGTTTTGCACCTCGAACTGTATGTATGTTCACAAACATAAAATTTAAACATTTCTACAATAAACGGTCAAGATTAATTGAGCGCATAAAGAAATCTGATGCGATTGACAAGGACTGGTTTGTGTCAAAATTTCCAAAATAATTATTTATCATATTAGATTTTTCATATTGCTAATCATTTGAAATATAGAGATATAACAAAGTGAGGAATTTTTGAAAATTCCTCACTTTGTATTTTATTGATTTATAGATTGTTATGGGAGTAAGTGAGGGAAATTTATTTATTCAAAATTTTGTGATTTCCCAATAGGATAATGTATATTTGCAGAAAATAAAAATAAGCAATATGAATAGAAAAATTGTATTTGTTTTAATGGCATTATTTATGCACATTGCAATTCTGAGTATGTCGCGATGAAAAATGCTAATAAATATATTTGTTAAAAATTCATTATATAATGTATATTAAGTATGACATCGAAATTATTTAATGCATTAACTGATTTCCGAGTCATACTTATAAGCTAACATCTCTTTTTTACCGCTATGAAATTCTTATCAGCAATAACGATTACCCTTTTATGCGTTTTGTCTGCATATGCAACTCCTCGGAATGCTGTTGACAGTGTCGCATCAGATACTACTGTCGTTTCTAAGGATCTTAATGAGCTTGTTGTGGAGGCAAGCAATATCACAAGGCGCGGAAATGCAGAGTCGTATGTCATTACGAAAGATATGCGAAGGGGTTCACGGACTGCCGGCGAATTGCTCCGTAAAATCAATGGTATGCATTATCTTCCTTTTACGGAAGCCCTTACATATTTAGGCTCAAGCAATGTAGTGCTTCTTGTTGACAGCCTACAGAAAGATGCATCGTATATTAAGAGACAATCTCCCGACAGGTTTGACCGAATTGATGTGGTTCCGCAGCCGGGCGGTAAGTATACAGGTTTTGATGTGCTGATCAATTTTCACTCGAAACCTAATTATACAGGTTTTGAAACCAATATCCGTGAGACTATTGACATAATGCCTGACGGAAACAACGGTAAAGGTAATGACTTTGCAAAGAACCTTACGTATATTGACGGGACATATATGCTCAATAGATTGACTGTGACGGCATTGGCGAATTGGCAATGGTCGAAGAATGGCTCTAATGAATATACAAGTACCGATTATCCGATGAGTGATTACTCGGAAATTCAATTGGAGAGGGATAAAAAAGATCCTCAGACGCTTAAGAGCTTGAATAATCTGAAAGTAAATTTAGCTGCCGATTATAAGTTCAATCCCAATCATAAACTTTCCTTTCAATGGCAGATAAACCCGTGGACAAGAAAAAATACTTACGACTACCTGATGAGAGTGCTCGACCACGGCAACGAGGAGCACGTGGGATTACATGCGCAATCCGAGAGCAGGAATAATCTGTCGAACACGTTCAGTCTTAATTATCTGGGAAGATTTGGACAATGGAATCTTGACTTGTCGGCGAATTATGCATTCAACGGATGGAGGTCTTATTATAATCTGGATCGTACGGACGATTACCATTTGCTTTATGACAGAAAAGATAAAACCGGCTATTTCTGGGGAGGCGTAGATGTTAACAGATGGTTTGGTGAATATAAATGGTACCTGGGATTCTCCAATTATGTTTATGTTACGGATTTCAATGAGAAGGATTATTACACCGGCGATCCTATATCCGAGAATACTATTGTCTATGATAATCTGTATGCGAGTGTCCAGTATGTACCATCACGCCAATTGTTTTTTACATTTAACGGAGGTATCTCGGCATATTCCAATAAGACAGGTGATATTCATGTAACCAAGGTGATGCCCCGTTTGCAGGGTATAATCAATTGGGTTCCAACTCAAAAATTTGCTCTCCGGGCTTCATATCTTATGCAGACAGGCACACCGACGATCTCCCAGCTGATGGATTATGGCCAGTTCGTGAACATGTATAAATATCAGGAGGGTAATCCGGATCTAAAGCCCATCACCACGCAATGGGCATCTTTGAGGCTTACATTCTGGCGGAAACTGATGTTGTATGCCGATTATCAGTTTACGAATACCGGTGTATTCAATATTTATTCGGCTGCCTCAACGGCGACAGAGGATCCAGGCAAGATGTTTTATTATGCGGCGGGAAAATACCAGAACGGGAAATCGAATGCTCTTTCAATCGGCTTGAATTTCCAGCAAGATTTGTCGAAATATTTCTCATTATATCTTGACGGAAAGATTACGCGCAATTATGCCTCTTATGAGAATTATAGCAATAAGGTCTGGACACCTTCCGCTTCATTATATTTATCATATAATCTGGAGAAACAGGATTTGAATGTTGCATTATCATATAGTGTGGATGGGAGCGGTTACGTCACTCCGCAGACTTATGAACGGGTAGTTACCGACGACATCATGTTTGGCGTGCAGAAAAATTTACTTAATAAAAAACTGACACTCGCTTTGAGCTATTTCCTGCCTGTGCACATAACCAAAGGAGACTGGAAGTATCGCATGCATTCTCCCAACATGATCCAGACCGGCTGGGGCAACGAGCAATTCCGCAAGAACAATATGCTGGAATTTACAGCTATCTTCCGCTTCAGCACCGGTAAGCAGGTGCGTAAGGTAACCTTGCAGACCGAGGATGCCAATGTCGGTTCGCAATTTTAGACAGTTTCTTAATGGGCAACGCATTCTTATCCTTATTCGGAAGGAGAATCCCTTCTCGCGCACATCTTCGGCTATAGATAAATAACGCAGAAATTCCCAATTGGGAATTTCTGCGTTAGCCTTATTTATAGAGAGGGATCGACGGCGGACGGGGCACCAAGGAGCCTTCACTCAACCG
>DAWBVG010000507.1:0-5292 GCA_052279865.1 Muribaculaceae bacterium | reverse complement strand
GTCACCCTAATCGAGGGGAGTCCTCAGCTTTTGGGCGCGATGAAAAAGAAATCGCGCGACCGCGCAGTGCGCGATCTGGAAAGCCTGATGGTCAATGTCAGGTTAAACACAGCCCTGAAAAGTTATGAAAACAAATACGTAACCTTCGCTGACGGACATAAGGAATATTACGAAACCCTTATATGGACAGCCGGCGTAAAGGGAGAGCCGATTCCTGGACTTCCTCAAGAAGCCATAGGACGTGGAAACCGTATAATCGTTGACGAATATAACCGAGTGAAGGGTCATGAGGATTCGGTCATGGCTGTGGGAGATATCGCACTGATGCAATGTGAGGACTATCCACACGGACATCCGCAGATGGCGCAACCCGCAATACAGCAGGCGCGGAATCTTGCAAAGAATCTCAATGCCGGTGCCTTTACCCGCAAATTCAAATATGTTGACAAAGGATCAATGGCAACTATAGGTAAGAACAGAGCGGTTGCTGACCTCAAGGGATTCTCTTTCTCAGGATTTTTTGCTTGGCTCACCTGGCTATTCATTCATCTGATATCCATACTTGGAATGAGAAACAAACTAAGTGTGATGGTTAACTGGTTCTGGAATTATCTTTTCTATTCCACGTCACTTCGCCTACTTCTTCGCCCCACAAAATATCCTTTACGCAAACATTGGGGAGACTAAGCATGAAAGCCATATAAACCTTTTGATGGTTTTGCAGTCTAAGGTTTAGCAAGTACAAAATTAAGCAAACAATAAATAATGATAGTTATGAAAAAAAATATATTGACATTGATGCTCGCAGCCGGCATCGCAACCTCTCTTGGGAGCTGCAGTTTATTCAACAAAGTTTCAGGTAATACGGCATCTTCCGGTGCAGGGAATGACAAGGATGTCAGCCAGGAAGCAGTACTGCCACACGATCGCCAGCATATTGCAGTGAAGAAAGAATTGAAGACTTACACATCTGAAGAATTAGGAAAGGGGGTTGTGAAAGGCGACTGGGCGATAGAGACTGTCAATGGCAAAGATGCCGTTGGCGAAAAAGCGCCGTTCCTTAAATTCGTTCCATCAGAGAAAAGAGTTTACGGCAATAATGGCTGCAACGTGTTGAATGGTTCATACAAATATAATGCAGCCGACAGCACCATCTCCTTTTCCGACATGGCATCCACAATGATGATGTGTGCAAAAGAAGGCATTACCGATTATGAGATAAACCTTGCCCTCGATGCCGTAAGATATTATACATGGAAAATAAAGGGATCCGATTATTATCTTTATCTGCTTGATGCAAACAAACGAGAAGTCATGAGCCTTATGCACCAGAACTTTGATTTTCTCAACGGCACCTGGGCTGTGACTGCCATCAACGAAAAGAAAGTAACCAATCCGGATGTTCAGTTGGTAATTGACGTTCCGGAAGGCAAAGTTCACGGCAACACAGGTTGCAACATCCTCAATGGTGCTTTTGAAACCGACATGGAAGCCGCGAATTCTATTTCCTTCAGTGCATTGGCAACCACCAGAATGGCTTGTCCTCCGGAAAACAATGAAACTGAATTTCTTGTGGCTCTCGAAGAGGCTTCGACTGCCAAACCTATCAGCCCGACAGAAGTCATTCTGCTCGACAGCCAAGGAAAACAGGTGCTGCGCCTCTCCAGAGTTAATTTTTAATGTGCAATGTGTAATGTGCAATGGGCTGCTGATGTAATGTCGAATCAAACCATTAAACATTACACATTAAAAATTAAACATTACTCAGAGTCTTCCCAGTCAAGATAAAAATCATCAGCCGTGTAGCTTTCTTCTTTAAATTTGGAAAGCTCGCGGCTGTCTCTTTTTGTAGGACGTCCCATACCTTTGCGACGATCCACAAAACCGGAGATTTTAGTCATTTCCAACAGTTCATATTGATCCGGAGAAGTTATGTTCTCCAGATATTCCGGCACAAGCTTGGCACCAAGCCGACTACCCGTCACTTTCAACACGCGGAAAGTATATGTGATAGGAGGTTTCCTGACATCTATCACATCACCCTCCTTGATAGAACGTGATGGTTTTACAGCCACTCCACCCATCATTACTCTTCCCTTTTTACAAGCATCTGTGGCGATAGTGCGCGTCTTGAACACCCTCATCGCCCACAACCATTTATCTATTCTCTCCTCCATATTCAATCTTCAATTAATGTGAAATTTTCAATGTTTAATGTTTAATGAATTTATTCGACTCACATCATTAAACATTTCACATTAAAAATTAAACATTATTACCCATTAAAGTGTGTCATTGCGAAATCCGCACCTGAAAGGCAGAATGCCTTTACTGCCTCAGATGCCTTCTTCAGTATCTCCGGCATTTTCTCCATCTCCTCCTTAGGAAATTTGCCAAGCACATAGTCAATCTGACCACCTTTTGGGAAATCATTACCCACCCCGAAACGGAGACGGGCATAATTCTGTGTGCCAAGTTCCGAAGCTATGTTCTTCAGTCCGTTATGTCCGGCATCCGATCCCTGCTTACGCATACGTATCGCACCGAAAGGGAGAGCAATGTCATCTACTATCACGAGCAGATTCTCCAATGGCAATTTTTCCTTGTTCATCCAATAGCGCACCGCAACTCCACTAAGATTCATATAAGTGGAAGGTTTCAGAAGCATCAACTCACAATTCTTAACGCGAATCTTTGCCATATCTCCGTATCTACAGGAAGTGAACGCCACACCTGCCTCCTCAGCCATGTAATCGCCAAGCATGAATCCGGCATTATGGCGCGTCCCTACATATTCCGAACCAATATTCCCCAAGCATGTAATTAAAAACTTCTTCATGTCCTTACTTTCATTATCAACAATCCTATCCCCCTTTTTTCTCCGAAACCGGAATATTCTTTCCCAAGCCACCATATATATAATGTTTAATGTGTAATGTGTAATGTGTAATTAATTGGCTCTCCCGTTATTTAATGTGTAATGTTTAATGTGCAATGTGCAATGTGTAATGTGCAATGGTAAGCTCTGGCAATGTCGCGTCAAATCATTAAACATTACACATTAAAAATTAAACATTAAAAAACACCCCATTTCCAAAGCAAGGAAGAAGGGGTGTTTCTGTAATGTGGAATGCCTTATTAAGCCTCGGCTGCTTTGGCGGCAGCACCACGGGCGGCACGTGTAAGCTGAACGGCGCAGACAACTGCGTTCTTAGCGTTCATGAGCTCAAGACCTTCATAGTGGAGGTCGCCTACTGCGAGTGATTTGCCAAGACCAAGATTGTCAACATTGATCACGAGACGCTCGGGAATCTCTGTGTAAACAGCTTTAACTTTAAGTTTACGCATTGACATAACGAGCTTACCACCGGCTTTAACACCTTCTGCGTGACCCTCGATCTTAACAGGAACTTCCATAATGATGGGCTTGTCGGGATAGACCTCAAGGAAATCGATGTGAAGCACAGTGTCTTTAACGGGCTGGAACTGGAGTTCCTTCATCACAGCCTTCTTTGTCTCGCCGTTGATATTGAGGTTAACCTCGAAGATATCGGGAGTGTAGATAAGCTTGCGAACATCTTCGTTCTTAACGATGATGTCAGTTGTGATCAAACCACGCTTGTCGTCAATCTCAACGAGTTTCTCACCCGGTTTGAGAGTGCCCTTGAAGGGAAGTTCAACAACTGCGCCACCATTAATGACTGCGGGGATTTTACCCTCCTTACGGAGAGCCTTCACCGACTTCTTGCCCAACTCGATACGGGGCTCGGCATTCAATTCAAATGTCTTCATTTCTTTTCTTTAATGTGTTACTCAAAATAAGTCTGCTCCGGCATTGAATCGCCTTAGGGAGCGGCGCTGACAGCGCCTGCAAATTTCCCATCACACGTTTTTGCTCAAAAGCGCCGCAAATTTAACTATTTTTCTCGAGATATGCAAATTACATTCTTCTTCCGCATAAATCGTGGAGACTGCAGAAGCGACAGTGCTCTTCATCTTCTGCGGGCACGAATGGCTTCATCGGATCAAAGATATCGGCAATGATGGTGTTGACACGATTAAGAAATTCTTCATTTATCTGCTTGTGTCCCTCCAGACGGTCTTTCCCTATTTTCGGAATTATCTCACCTTCAACAGCAATACGCCCCACTTCATATATGGCAACCTTCACGTCTTCATCCATCTCCTGATCGAGATTGAGAAGGTTAGCATAAAGGAGTAATTGAAAAAGATTTTTCGCCGTGTATTTTCCGTTGAAAATATCCTCAAACTCGTCTGCCGTCACCAAGCCACCTCCCGTCTTGTAATCCACGATCCTCCAGCGTTCAGACGCTGTGCCGGGATTCATTATGTCGAGACGGTCGATGGCATATTTCATGTTCACTTTTCTTCCGGGCATAAACTCCCATTCATAAAGCCCTGACATCTCGCCTCCCGCAAGTTCAAAAGGTGCAAGCGACATATCATAACGCAAGATATCCCTTATCTGCCTTTCCAGCTGACGAGCCACCATTGCCGCTGCACCTTCAACCGCCACATCCGCATCCTCTCCCTTGCGGTTGAAATGATGCCTGTTGATAGCCCGGCGCAATTCAATTCTTATTTTCTCCCTCTCCTCAAGCATAGAGGCGATAAATTCCTTACTCACCAGAATCCGGTTGTCAAGGAAGACCCTGCGGTCATTCTTAGGAAAATAGAGATGCAGCATTGTGTCGTGCACGATATTTCCCTGAGTGATCGGATCTATAAAATCGCTTTTCGCCGGATCAGTATTAAGATTCGCGATCACCTCATAAAAGAATTTCACCTGACATTCCCCATATTTGCGCAATGCGGATGCTGAGAAATTACGTCCCGATCCTTTACGGGCAAACTCCTCTATTAATGTCATCACTTTTGATGTCTTTTCAACAGGACGCATATTCGAAGAGGCATCAGAAAGAAGGAACCGGTAATTCTCATATTTTATACCATCACGGGCATAAAGATATCGCAGCTGCATCAGATATCTCGATTCGCCGCCACTGCGCATACCTTCGCCGCTGCGGGCATCGTAAATGAGCGTTACGGATTTGGCTCGCGATATCATCCTATAAAAATAATAGGCGAAAAGACGTTCCTGATAGTTTGAATAAGGAAGTCCGTAACCATGACGCAACGAATCGGGAATAAAAGTGGCATGTCGCGCCTTTCGCGGCATCACCCGGTCATTAAGCGAAAGAATCACAAGATGTTCGAAATCAAGAGCTCGTGTTTCAAGAAGTCCCATAACCTGCAACCCTTCGAGAGGCT
>DAWBVG010000506.1:0-4716 GCA_052279865.1 Muribaculaceae bacterium | reverse complement strand
GATATCATGCTCGCTGCTGACGAGATTGTTGACATAGGTCCTGATGCGGGGCGACTTGGTGGTGAGATAGTTTTTAAAGGAAATTTAAAGGAAATCCTTAAGGGCGGGGATGCCAATGGCTCATACACCGTAGATTACCTGAGGGGAGAGAGAACCATCCCTGTTCCGAAACTTAGACGTCCGTGGAAACAATATGTGGAAGTTGTAGGAGCGGCAGAAAACAACCTTAAGAATATTGATGTCAAGTTCCCTCTTGGTGTCATGACAGTTGTGTCGGGTGTGAGCGGCAGCGGAAAATCCACACTCGTAAGGGAAATCCTTTATAAGGCTATTGTAAGGGCACTCGGTGAACCCGGAGAAATTCCCGGCACACACCGATCTTTAGGTGGAGACGTCAGCAGTATCAAAGCCATAGAGTTTGTTGATCAGAATCCTATCGGCACATCATCCAGAAGTAATCCGGCTACTTATCTCAAAGCTTATGACGAGATACGTAAGCTCTTTTCCGATCAGCAGCTTTCAAAGCAGATGGGATTCACCCCGGCATATTTCTCGTTCAATACCGAAGGGGGGAGATGTGAGGAATGCAAAGGTGAAGGCACCATCACAATCCCCATGCAGTTTATGGCTGATATCGAGGTTCCTTGCGATGTATGTCATGGAAAGAGATTCAAACAGGAGGTTCTTGATGTTGAATATCGCGGAAAGAACATCTATGATTTTCTTGAAATGACCGTGAACCAGGCAATCGAATTTTTATCAGAAACGAATGGTTCGCAAGAGAAAAAGATAATCAAGAAATTACAACCATTGCACGATGTAGGACTCGGATATATAAAACTTGGTCAATCCTCCTCTACTCTTTCAGGAGGTGAAAACCAGCGTGTGAAACTTGCATATTACATTTCCATGGATAAGCAGGAGCATACGATGTTTATCTTCGATGAGCCTACAACCGGATTACATTTCCACGATATCTCCACTCTCCTTAAGTCCTTGAACAGGCTCGTAGAGAAAGGTAACACCGTAATTATCATTGAGCACAACATGGACATGATAAAATCCGCTGACTGGCTCATTGATATTGGTCCGGAAGGAGGAGATGCGGGTGGAAACGTTGTGGCTCAAGGCACTCCCGAAGAGGTCGCTCAGATTAAAGAATCCTATACTGGACAATTCCTAAAAGAAAAGCTTGGAAAATGAGAAAACTGTTTTATATAATTCTTTTTTGCGCAATACTTACGGGAAGTTGGTCTTGTGTCAAAAAGAGAGAACATACTCTACGAGGTGAAGCAAAAGAGCTGTATGTTGAAAGCAAACGCATAACAAACATTTACCTCGACAGCATGTCAAAAGCAAAAGACAGCACAATGTTGCTCGGTCTCTGTGAAAGATATGATGAAGCTATAACCCGATTGAATTATGAGCACATAGCCGGAGCAGATTATGAGATTTCTGAAGGAGAGAACGATACACTTACAAATCTGAATGACAGGTTTGTTGCCCTTCGTGACTCACTGTTATACAGTTATGCACACAATTCAATCAAACCCGATTCTCTTTCCGCAGATTCAATCGCCAAGTAAGTGATCAGATTATTCCTTAATCACTTGCATCTCGCAGTTAGAGCAATCGAATGCTAATCTAAAGCGGTTTTTACCTGATTCGATATAGAACGGTTCGCGCGCCTTCGCCAAAGGATTCGAACCGTTTTTTTCTTTCTTACAGATTCCCAATTCCCTCCGCAGACAATAACGCGTATTCATCACAACAAGATTACGTGTCGCTCTCGGATTTACTTCTATCGCCCTGTCAATCACTTCAGTGTTATGATCATTATAAAACCGTTCCGCCAATGTGTTGGCAACGTTTTCTTCAGCCGAGAGTTTATCACAAACATAAGGAACGGTTGTTTCTTCTGTTCTTCTATATGTATAGGGATATGTTGTTTCGGCAGCCAGATCAAGAGACTCCAACATCTCCCTTTTTAATGCCGTGAGTTGGGACGCAGGTATGAATGTATCCGGATCAAGATTATTGGTAAAACTTCTTAATTTGTAGATGGTATTACCCAATTTGGAAAACACCTTCTCCGGCTCCATTCTTTTTTCGGCTTTGAATTTATCTACATTCAAACCAATGCGAACTTTTACTCCCCTTTCATCGAATGCGGATATTCCTGTCTCATCGAGTTCAAGATCAAGACTGATAAATCTCCTGGCGGTTGCTCGTTCAAGGGTTGTCTGCCATTCTCTATTGAAAGTGCGTCTTATCTCACAACCTTTAGGTAAATAAAAAGGCTTGGCTCCTATGATTCTCCCGTTTTCGATTTTATTAACCCTTACACCCTCATATTCTCCTTTATCGTTGAAGAAGCTTATTCCATCTCCATTATTTAGTTCGCGAATCGCATCAATCCTCTCACCCATAGATTTCGGAGTTTGCAATGATGCCATCTGCTTTTGTCTGCGACCTTCCAGAAAATAACTTGTAAATCCTCTGTTGAAACTCTTCTCCGGATCTGGAGAGAAAGAAATTTCACTTTCACCATAGGATGAACGACAATACTTTTCTGGATTTGCAGATATTATGCCATCAATGAGTCGTCGGTAATATGCAGTGATATTTTTGACGTAAGTCACATCCTTGAGTCGTCCTTCGATTTTGAATGAGGACACTCCGGCATCTATCAGCTCCGCAAGTTTGTCTGTGGCATTGAAATCTCGCAACGACAAAAGATATTTGTTTCTTAATAACTTGTTACCATCAGCATCGACAAGATCATACGGCAGGCGGCACATCTGTGAGCATTCCCCTCTGTTGGCACTTCTCCCCGTCTGTACTTGACTTGCACGACATCTGCCAGAATAACTCACGCATAACGCGCCATGAATGAAACACTCTACAGGAACCGAAACACTCCTGCAAATATTCTTTATTTCACCAATTGAGAGCTCGCGCGCCAGAACTATCTGGGAAAAACCCGCTTTTTCAAGGAACACCGCTTTGTCTACTATTCTTGTATCGCACTGAGTGCTCGCATGAAGCTCTATGGGAGGTATATTCATTCGGAGAATACCCATATCCTGCACAATAATAGCATCAACACCCACTTTATACAACGCATTGATAAGTTTCTCCACGTTGCGTATTTCATTTTCATACACGAGCGTATTGACAGTAACATACACTCTTGCCCTGAAATGATGTGCAAATTTCACAACCTCTGCAATGTCATCAACAGAATTAGCCGCGCTTTTGCGCGCTCCATGACTTGAAGCACCCATATACACAGCATCAGCACCATGCAGGATCGCCTCCATGGCTATAGACTTATCAGCGGCAGGTGCCAACAACTCAAGCGCCCTCATACCTCTCACCTATTACCTTTAACCTATTACCTTTAACCTATTACCTTTAACCTATAACTTTTAACCTACTTCTTAAACATCCTATCGATATTGCGTTTATCTTCCCGTTCGCGAATAGATTGGCGTTTATCGTATTGCTTTTTACCACGTCCGATTCCAATCTGCATTTTTGCCAGCCCGCGATCATTAATAAACACACGCATAGGCACAATCGTGAAACCTACGTCTTCCGCAGATTTTGCAATCTTTGCAATCTCTTTTCTGTTCAGAAGGAGTTTGCGGTCTCTTCTTGCAACGTGATTATTGTATGAGCCATAGAAATATTCAGAGATGTTCATCCCTTTAACCCACACCTCTCCATTCTCCACAATGCAATAGGTATCCGTGAGTGATGCTTTGCCATCGCGAATCGACTTAATTTCAGTGCCGGTCAATACAATACCGGCAATATATGTATCCGAGATCTCATAATCAAATCTCGCGCGTTTATTCTTGATATTTACCTGATCTGCTTTCATTATATCATAATTTCATTAAAGAGCCAGTTCCAGAAAAGAGGACATCCGATTATCAGGAAAGACATCATGCCGCATGTGCGGGTCTCCTTTTCAGCCGGAAGTCTAAATAATTTAACGCCTTTACAGGCTATATATATTGTCCATAACGGTAAAAAAGCCACAATAGGAGCTGCCAACGGAAACAATCGATATATTATGTAAAACAATGTAAGAGTCGAAACACTAATCATAACATATTCTTTGCCAAAATAAGTATGCATCGTCTTCCTTGCTTCTTTGGGCAACAGGAAATCGCTTAACAGCAACACCGAGAAATATCCAAAGAAAAAAGTGATGAAAGTTATTATTGCCGGAACAAGCAATGAAGTGATCGAGGCATCAGCATCATAAAAAAGTGCGGTGTATTCTGATACTGCAGCTATACCCAACAATGGATACAGTGTTGAAGAGGCAACAGAGTCTACAGAATACTTGCAACGTTTAAGGGTTTTCCATCCATTAACCGGATTGGCAAGAATCTTGAATATCAATCCGAAAGGAGATGGTTTTGATTCAACTGTCTTACCGCTCCAAGCCTCGGCATCATTTTCTTCTATTTTCTCTATTTCTTCTTCAATTACATATTCACAGGATTCAAGATCATTATTATCATCATCAAGCACATATTCATCAGTTGCATCGGAAACATTCTTGTTTTCGATGTCATATTCAGTTCTATTATCCTCCTCTTCTATTGAATACAGATTATCGTTCATAGTATATTTTGAATAGAGGGAGCGGCGACCATGCGGCCGTCGCTCCCTTATGTAGATAAGTTTATGACTTAT
>DAWBVG010000505.1:0-5797 GCA_052279865.1 Muribaculaceae bacterium | reverse complement strand
TCGGTGGTGCCGGTGGTATCCGCCGACAATTTCCGTCATTTCCTCGATACGCATCCCGCTCTTGCCAACAAGTCGCTGCATGAACAGGCGCTCCAGTATGTGCTCAACGTGGACATCGTGGAGCATCTGGGCGACATCATGCAGACGCTGCTCTTCCTGATCGGGGCGATGACCATCGTGGAGATGGTTGACGTACACGGCGGTTTCCGCGTGATTACAGACCATATCAACACACGCGACAAGAAGAAACTCCTATGGATCATCAGTTTCGTGACGTTCTTCATGTCTGCTATCCTCGACAACCTCACCACATCTATCGTGATGCTCATGCTTCTGCGCAAACTTATCACTCAGAAGGAGGAACGCTGGCTATATGCAGGAATGATCATCATCGCGGCAAACAGCGGCGGCGCATGGAGCCCGATCGGCGACATCACCACCATCATGCTCTGGGTCAGCGGCAACATCACAGCACCGGCGTTACTGTCGTTTGTGCTCGTACCTTCGTTAGTGTCAATGATTCTCCCTCTTATCATCATCAGCCGAAAGCTGAGAGGGGATCTACCTCCGCGCGACACGGTGGTTGAGAAAAATTCCTTCATCACGGCAGGGCAGCGCGCCACCATGTTCTATCTCGGCGTTGGGGGACTGATATTCGTCCCTATATTCAAATCAATCACCCACCTGCCGCCGTTCGTGGGAATGCTCTTCGTGCTCGGCGCGCTCTGGGTGTTCACCGAAATCTTCTATAACTCAAAGATGCTCGAGCAGGCGCGTGAGCTTCGTCTTCCTAAGGTCATCTCTCGCGTCGACATGCCTTCGATACTTTTCTTCCTCGGGATCCTGATGGCGGTGGCTGTGCTTCAAAGCACGGGAATACTCTCCGACATAGCGGCTTATCTCGATGAAGAGATACATAACGTCTACTGGATCGGACTGGTTCTTGGCGTACTTTCTTCAATAGTAGACAATGTTCCGCTGGTTGCCGGCGTTATGGGTATGTATCCCGTTGCTGATCCGGCTGCCACAGGATATGCCGCAAACTTCGTGATCGACGGCACATTCTGGGAGCTGATGTCTTACTGCGCAGGTGTCGGTGGCTCAATCCTCATCATAGGTTCGGCAGCCGGCGTGATCGTGATGGGACTTGAAAAAATCAGTTTCGGCTGGTACATGAAGAATTTCACCTGGGTTGCCTTCCTCGGCTATATTGTCGGCGCAGGTATCTATGCCCTCGAAAAATTCATTTTTTGCTAATAATATGAACATCGGATTCGACGGAAAAAGAGCCGTGTCAAACATGACCGGACTTGGAAACTACTCAAGACTCGTAATTGAACGCCTTGCGCTTGAAAACCCGCAGGACAAGCTCCTCGTCTACACTCCCGCAATGCGCGACAATCCACGTCTGGAGGCAATCCGCTCTGCCCACAATGTCGAATTCCGACTTCCTCCGCCACAGGGCTTCAAGGGAAGCCTCTGGCGTACATTCGGCATCTCCAACAACCTTAAAGCGGACAAGGTCGACATATTCCACGGCTTAAGCAACGAATTGCCTCTGAACATCCGCAAGAGCGGTGTGCCGTCGATAGTGACGATGCACGATGTCATCTACCGCACGATGCCGGAATGCTACAAACCTATCGACCGCAAGCTATATGACTTCAAATACGGCGCGTCTTGCCGCAACGCCGACCGCATCATTGCCGTGAGCGAACGCACGAAGCAGGATGTAGTGAAGTTTTACGGGGTTAATCCCGACAGGATCGATGTCATATACCAAGGCTGCCACGAATCATTCAGACGCATCTGGAGCGCGGACGAACTCTCCGCGCTCCGGAAACGTCTCAACCTGCCGGAAAAATATATCCTGCAGGTGGGCACCATCGAACGTCGCAAGAATCTGGAATTGACCGTCAGGGCTCTCCCCTCTCTGCCGATGGATATTGAGCTGGTGGTTGTGGGCAGAGATCATCACGGCTATAAGAAAACGGTTGAGGATATCGCCCGCGAACTGGGAGTGACAGAGCGCATCCGCTACTACGAAGGTCTTGACTTCAAAGACCTCCCGGGAGTGAACCAGGCGGCAGAGGTGATCGCCTACCCTTCGCAATATGAAGGATTCGGAATTCCGGTGGTGGAAGGGCTCGAGAGCAGACGCCCCGTTGTGGCGGCTACCGGTTCATGCCTTGAAGAGGCTGGCGGACCGGAAACCCTCTATGTGGATCCGGATTCTCCAAACGACATGGCAGCCGCGTTGATAGCCACTCTTCGCGGGGGGCGTGAGATCGACGACATGATTGCCGCCGGGAAAGAATACGCCGCCCGTTTCGACAAACGCCGGATGGCATCCGACATCAAAGCCTCCTACGAAAAGGCAATCGAATCATTTAGAAGCACAAGCTGTTAAGAATAGAGATATAAGCTGTTAAGAAATAAAAACGGAAGGAAGCCATCTGTAAATTTAACAAAATAAACATATTTTTTGTTAATAGTCAATAGAGGTAAGAGCTTATTTATATAACTTTGCCGGGCGTATGGAAATTACCTCAGGTCCATTCCTGGCTTTTACAGCAACTTATCCATTTTACAGATGAACATCAATTACAAGAAGCTAACAGAGCGTTTTTTTAGTGGCAGCATAATATCAAAAGCGGGTCATTCAATTCCGGGCGGGAAAAAGGCTTGGCTCGTAATCGCGCTGATTATCCTGATTGCAGGCGCCGCCCTCTTTTTCTTCCTTAAACCCAAAACAAAGGAGGCTCCTCTCCCCACGGTGGAGGTGGAAACAGTAAACACCACGGATGTGAACATCTATGGTGAATACGTGGGTCGCATACGTGCTCAGCAATTTGTAGAGGTGCACGCCCGTGTGGAGGGATACCTTGAAAAGATGTGTTTCAAGGAGGGTTCATTCATACAGAAGGGCGAGACTCTTTTCGTGATAGATCCAAAACTTTACCAAGCCCATGTCAACAAGGCTCGAGCCCAGCTCAACAAGGCTGAGGCGCAGGCTCGAAAGGCTAAACACGATCTCAACCGTATCAAACCGCTATACGAGCAAAACGCCGCCTCGCAACTTGATCTCGACAATGCCACGGCAGCATACGAAAGCGCCATGGCGGAGGTCACGGTCAGCAAGGCAGATCTCACCCAGGCTGAAATCACTCTCGGGTATACGCGCGTAACATCCCCTATTTCCGGTTACATCTCCGAACGAGTGGCGGATATCGGTACGCTGGTAGGTCCCTCCGCCGGTAAATCCCTGCTTGCAACCGTGGTGAAAAGCGACACCGTGAGAGTCGACTTTTCCATGACGGCCCTCGATTATCTCCGGGGCAAAGACCGCAATGTGAACCTCGGCAGCGAGAATCCGTCGAGGAAATGGAATTCTTTCGTGACAATCACACTCGCCGACGGTTCGGAATATCCACACAAAGGTATCGTGGATTTTGCCGATCCAAAGGTTGACCCCAAGACGGGCACCTTCTCCGTGCGTGCGGAAATGCCCAACCCTGAACGAAGTCTCCTGCCAGGTGAAGTGACAAAGGTCAGAGTTCTCCTCGATGTCAGGGAAGATGCTGTGGAGGTGCCGACAAAGGCGATCGTGATGGAAAAGAACGGCGCCTACATCTACGTGGTGCGCAAGGACAAGGTTGTGGAGAAACGCTACATAGAGACCGGTCCGGAGACCGGCAACAACACCATCGTGGAGCGTGGTCTTGCAAAAGGAGAGAAGATTGTGGTGGAAGGGTTCCATAAACTCAACCACGGCATGAAAGTGAACACTGTAGAAAATAAAGAAAACAGAGAGGGAAACTGACATGCGCAAGAACTTCTTCATAGAACATCCGGTATTCTCGATCGTAATCTCGATCGTGATCTTCGTGATAGGGGGAATCGGGCTGGCATTGCTGCCCGTTGACCAATATCCGGAGATTGTGCCTCCGGTGGTCAGGATCTCGGCTTCATATCCTGGAGCTGACGCCACAACCGTTACCCAGGCTGTGGCAACCCCGATAGAACAGGAGCTCAACGGCACTCCAGGTATGATATATATGTCGTCGACAAGCAGCAACTCGGGTGGATTCTCGGCTCTTGTCACTTTCGACATAGATACCGATCCCGAACTGGCGGCGGTTGATGTGCAGAACCGTATCAAGAAGGCTGAGTCGCGATTGCCGGCGGAAGTGGTGCAGAACGGCATCTCTGTCTCAAAGGAGAGCGGCAGCAAGCTTATGACCATAGTCATCCAGTCGGATGATCCGAAATTCGATGAGGTATATCTAAGCAATTACACTACACTAAACGTGATCGACCCTCTCAGGCGCATTCCTGGAGTAGGAAGCGTGAGCAATGTCGGTAGCCGCTATTATGCCATGCAGATCTGGCTGCAGCCCGACAAGCTTGCGGACCTTGGTCTGACGGTGAAGGATATCCAGAACGCCCTTAAAGACCAGAACAGGGAGTCGGCTGCCGGAGCGCTGGGACAGGCACCGGCTGAGGATGTTGACGTGACAATGCCGATCATTGCCCGCGGACGACTCTCTTCGGTAGATGAATTCGAAGAGATTGTGCTACGCGCTTCGTCAAATGGTTCGATAATCAGGCTCAAGGATGTGGCAAGAGTATCGCTCGAGGCTCAGAGTTATGCCACCGAGAGCGGAATAAACGGTGGCAACGCTTCGGTGATAAACATCAACATGCTTCCGGGTTCGAACGCCATGGATGTGGCGGATGCCGTGAAAAAGGAGATGAAATCCCTTTCCAAGAATTTTCCATCGGGTATCAGCTATGACATCCCGTTTGATATGACCACCTATATCAAAGAGTCGATCCACCACGTTTACCGCACATTCTTCGAAGCGCTCCTTCTCGTAATCGTGGTCGTGTTTCTCTCTTTGCAGAACTGGAGATCAACCCTTATCCCGATTATTGCCGTGCCCATATCTCTTGTGGGCACTTTCGGAGTGATGCTTCTGTTCGGTTTCTCCCTCAACATGCTCACCTTGCTTGGTCTGATCCTGGCAATCGGCATTGTGGTGGACGATGCCATCGTTGTGGTGGAGAATGTTGACAGAATCATGAATACGGAACATCTGCCGCCCAAGGAAGCCACGACTAAGGCGATGCAGAATCTCGGGAACGCACTGATAGCCATGTCGCTTGTGCTCTGCGCCGTGTTTGTGCCTGTAAGCTTCCTCCCTGGAATCACAGGACAGCTTTACCGACAGTTTACCGTCACCATAGCCGTATCGGTCGTGATCTCCACAATCGTGGCGCTCACACTTTCTCCGGTGATGTGTGTCAAGATCCTGAAACCTGCCTCTCATAAACGGAAAGCAAAAATATTCCGCCTTATCAACGTCTGGCTCGGACGGGGCAACCGTTTCTACGGGCGCACTATCCTGCGCGCGCTGTCACATCCGCGACGCATGTATCTGGCGTTCGCTCTGGCATTGGCATTCATCTACATGATGAACGGGCTGATGCCGCGAAGCTTCATGTCGCAGGAAGACCAGGGATATTTCACGGTGGAACTCGAGTTGCCGGAGGGTGCCTCCATCGAGCGCACCAGGGAGGTGACGGAGCGAGCCATCAAAATGCTGATGGCGGATGAGGATGTTGAGTATGTGCTCAACGTAACCGGATCGTCTCCCCGCGTGGGCACTAATCAGGCACATGCGCAGCTTACCGTCATCCTCAAACCGTGGGACGACCGCAAGACCGATGACATTGCAAAAGTGCGCGCACGTATTCTCGACACACTCTCCCAGTATCCCGAAAGCCGCGCTTA
>DAWBVG010000504.1:0-5247 GCA_052279865.1 Muribaculaceae bacterium | reverse complement strand
TGTGCGCAGTTTATGAGTTTATTTGTTTAATGGGAATAAACTAAAAATCCTACATATTCGCATCTGATAAACCTTTTAACTTCTAAATTCTTAAACTTAAAGTTGAAGCTTGCAAAACTTAAATTAATTAAGAGAATGGGATAAGAAGCTAGAAATAGAGTAAAGCATCTGCAAGTTAACATTATTTAACATAAAAAAATCACGTTTTGACCTATAGATTTCTTTTTGAGATGCGACTTATATTATAGAGGGGGTAACTGTTTATATAAAATTTAAATTAGATATATTGTTATGAAAAACTTAACAAAAGCTAAGGCTTTCTGGATAACATGCATGTTGTCTATAGTACTGCTAACTGTCACCTGTTGGACAGCCACATTCGGTTATTCAGCTCCTTATTGGGCTGAAAGTTCAGGATTTTTTCTTCTTACATATTTATGTATTGATGAATTTTCAAAAAAAATTCAGAATCTAAATCCATGGTCAATAGGATTTGCAATAATCCTCGGACAACTGCTTATTCATGTTCCTATGAGGGCTACTGACTTCTATGGTTCTTTGGGTTCCTTAATGATAGTCGTGTCCTGCTTCATCGCCATATTGCTGGCTGTTGTATGCTGGAAAGACAAAAGACCATCTACATTCATTCTCTCCTATATAGTATGGGTCATGTTCAATTGCTTTGTACCGGAAATGTGGAGTGACTATTTATCATAACACCACAGTGTTTAATAAACTTTGCGCGGTACTATTCGACATCTCTGATGCCGTCTGACGCTAATTGGCATTACCCCGCACCGACCGGTTCGTTTCCTGCGGAAACTCCCGGTCGATGCGGGGTTAGAATTATAAGCCCCATTCCGGGGCAGGTTTCAGTCGATTCTGTTGCTGCCTTACTTCGTGACGGGAGTCAGGAAGTAGGTGTAGCTGTAGTTGGAGGGGTTGAGGATGTAGGGACGGTGGGGAGCTGCACCCCAGCTGTTGTCGCCACCGAGTCCACGCTGAGCGAAGTCTACGTTGAGATAGACGTTCCACACATCGCGCCATACATCGTTCTGGTGCATGTTGTGCTTGTCGGTGCCGGGATCGAGAGCTTCCGGAGTAACATCGAGAGCGCTGACGTTAAGCAGATCCTCTCCTGTTACCTTCAGACCGAAGCCTTCCTTGTCGGTAAGCTCTGCCCAACGAACATCGGTTTTGTTGCCCGATTCCTGCGGACGGATATAGGGATAATACTGATCGGCAACCTTCCCTTCATAGAGACCTACGAATGAGGAATGTTTGCGGTCGGAATAATTCTCCCATGGTCCGCGACCATACCAGCGGAAATTATCATACTTCTTTGGCATGGCGATAGATGTGCCGAAACGCATCATCTCGGGAACCGCCGCATCGGCATGAGGCATAAGAGTTTCGGTCACTCCAAGTGTGCCGTCAGCATAGACCGTGTAAACGCTCTTAAGCGAACAGTTCACATCCTGCATATTGCGCACCGAGGTGACCACAACCGTATTCCCCTCTTTCGAGAGATTGGCGGAAGTCACGTGTGAGTTATCGAAAGCGCAACGCCATGCGTTGAGACGCTTATGGGCGTTGTTACCCCAGTCGTTGTCGGTTGGTGCGCGCCAGAAAGAGGGTTTGATACCGCTGAAGAGCTGACGACCGTCGGCAACATATGAGCGAATCCATCCCTCTTTGTTGAAAGCTATCTCCACATTACCAGCCTTGACAGTCCAGCCTTTGGCTGTCTCAGTAACTACAGGCGCGGAAGCCGAGGCAATCTGCGGCGCATATTTCTTATGCGGTGTAAGCTCAACTTCCTCACGAGCCTGCTCATGACCGGCAGGAATGATCTCGTCGCCGGTCTTCACGTTGGCGAATACATTCAGATGATATTCGGCTCCGTCATTGAGGTCAACACCTTCGAGCGGCATCTTTACTGTCACGTTCTTGCCAGGAGCTGCGTTCACCTTCGCAAACGCACCGCGTTTCACCACCTCTCCGTTGCGTAGCAACTGCCAGTTGAAATCATATCCGGAGAGATCCTTGTGGATGAAGTTGTTTTCTATCGTAATCGTGCCTTTCGCAGCATCGGGCGCAAAACGGATATCCTGATATACCTTCTTCACCTCATTGAGTCCGGGATGAGCGGTGCGGTCGGGATTTACCATTCCGTTTATACAGAAGTTACCGTCGTTCTTATAACTGCGCGCTCCGTAGTCGCCGCCATAACTCCAATAACTGCGACCGTCCTCATCATGGCGGAGGAAGCCCTGGTCAACCCAGTCCCAGATGAAGCCTCCCTGCATATGCGGGCTGCTGCGGATGATGTCGAAATATTCCTGGAAGTTGCCTGAGGAGTTACCCATGGCATGAGCATATTCACACATGATATAGGGGCGCGTCACATCTTTGCGGGCTGCATAATCCTTCATATATCCGATTGAGGGATACATCGGGCAGACGATATCGGTGTTCCATGTCTCGTCAGCCTGCTCGAACTGCACGGGACGCGTCTTGTCGCGCTCCTTGATCCAGCGGTAGGCGGCTTTGAAGTTCTCGCCGTTACCGGCTTCGTTGCCGAGACTCCATGTAATCACCGATGGGTGATTCTTGTCGCGCTCCACGAGTGCCATCTCGCGGTCGAGCATGCAGTCGCGCCATGCGGGATGATATGCCGGATGGTTGGTAGTGTCGGGATGATTATGCACAACACCCATTCCATGAATCTCTATGTTCGCTTCGTCCACCACATAAAGTCCGTATTCATCGCAAAGATCATACATCATCGGCGACTGCGGATAATGACATGTGCGGATGGCATTGATGTTATTGCGCTTCATCATGCGGATGTCTTTCATCATGGTCTCGCGATCAACGGTGTGACCGTTTACGGGATGATGCTCGTGGAGATTCACACCGTGAACCTCTATCGGCTTACCGTTTACCAGAAGCTGCGCATTCTTGATCTCCACGGTGCGGAATCCGATTTTCGCAGATGTCGATTCGATAGCCTTGCCGTCAGCGTCTGCCAAAGAAATCACCAAAGTGTAGAGATTAGGAATCTCCGCGCTCCATTTGGCAACATTCTTAACACTGGCGTTGAAAGTTGTCTCCGTGGTGTTGTCGGGTGCCATATCGCATTTTTTTGTAGCAGACCATACCTTCTTGCCGCCTTTGTCAAAAAGTTCCGCGCTTACTTTTACTGGAGTTGCTCCCGATGCGTAGTTCTTGAGGTCAACATCCAGGTCAAGGACACCATCCTTATATTTCGTATCAAGAGTGGCGCGGGCGAAGAAATCTTCTATGCGTTGATTGGCGGTGGAATAAAGATACACGTCACGTTCCAGACCGGAGAGACGCCAGAAATCCTGATCTTCGAGATAGGAACCGTCGGTCCAGCGATACACCTCACATGCCACCTCATTCTTACCTGCGTGCACATAGGGAGTGATGTCAAATTCAGCGGGATTCTTGGTGCTCTGCACATAGCCGATCTTCTTTCCGTTTATCCACACATACATTCCGGAAGTGGCGCCTCCGAAATGAAGGAATATCTTACGTCCCTGCCATGAGGAAGGGATCTCGAAAGAGCGTTTATAGCTGCCAACGGGATTGTCGTCGTGCGATGTGAAAGGGGGATTGCGATTTAGAAAACCAAAACCGGTATTCACATAAATAGGCGTTCCGTAACCTTGCATCTCCCAGTTGCCCGGCACATTGATTTCATCCCATGCCGAGGTGTCGTAATTTGTGAGATAGAAATCTTTGGGGCGATCTGCCGGTTTTGAAGAATAGTGGAATTTCCATTTGCCGTTAAGGCTTTCATACCATGGCGATGCCTTGAAGTCACCCTTCAATGCCTCTGAAGCAGAGGGATAAGGATAGGCAGTGGCGCGATGCGGCAGTCTACCTTCCGCGAATTTCCCGGGATTCTCCCAGTCTTCGGCGGCAGATGCGGTTAGCGTTGCAGCCGCGAATGCAATTGCAATGAATTTTTGTAACATAATATTAGAAATTTGACACGTCTCCCCTATGTGAACGTGTCGGATTTTACTCAAGAGTCAACGTATCAATCTCCACTGGAACTTCAGTCGAGATCTGTGGATCAAAGCTTTCGTCAAGAGAAACCGTATCGGCTTCAACGAGATCCGACATAGTGTCTTTCTCCGGCTCTTTCGGAGTCTCATCCTGATAGGTAAAGATCGGTTCTTCCCAGATGCTGTCTTGCATCAGGATAGGATTCTCCCGGCCATCGCTTCCACCATTGCGGGGATTCATATTGATTTCACCGCTGTTGAGCGTGGTTATCATCATCAAAAGTCCGAATATCAGGAACAATATACATATTGCGCTCAACAATTTGTCGATTCCGAGAAAGGTAATCTTCTTGGGGTCGGCATTCTCACCGGTTCCTTTTGAGGCGCGCGCTGCGAGCGCGGCAAGGGGGCACAAAGACCCGATAATCCATATCGCGCCAACGATTCCCAAAGCCACAAAACCCACCTCCGGTCCAAGCAACCCTACAAATCCGAGCAGCACGCCCACAACCCCGGCTGTGACAATAAGCCACGCGCCGACGGAGATCCAGGCTTCGCGGCTGTTTTCACAACCTTTGAAATCGGAGTATCGTCTAAAAAACGGGGTTATAAAATATCTTTCAAAAAAACCGGTATGAGTCATGCTGCAAATTTAACAATACTTTTTAACTTAAGCAAATAAAAAGAGCTTGCGGTCTTTTACGCAAGCTCTTTACCTACTCTTTATAGTTAATCAATGATGGATCGGATGCGCGCGGCGGTGTTGCCGGCAACGCGGTGGATGAGACTGCGGGGAATCCACAGAGTGTCGGAGTCGTCGCGTTGCGGCAGCGGCACATATCCTGCCCTCTCCACGTATGCTCCCGGGTCAAAACTTCCGATGAATTCGAGTTTTCTTCGCCGTCGACCCTCCTTTAATGCCACCATCGGCGCCTTACGTATATTCTTACGTGAAGAGCCGGAATCCCTGCGCAAGGAATACACCGGTGAATCGGAAGAAACCGCCGTTGTCACCGCACGTTTCCAGTCGCTCATCCGGAAAACCGTCAACCGCAAGAAATCTTCAGGAAGCTCCATCTCACCCATTCCGGGTGAAATCCATTCGAAATCGGCATCCGCCTCAAGCCATTCGTCGATATCCTTGCCGTCCGCCTCCCTGACAGTGCTCTCGGCAATGTCAGGGAGAAGGTCAGCGATAAGGTCAGTC
>DAWBVG010000503.1:0-3335 GCA_052279865.1 Muribaculaceae bacterium | reverse complement strand
GGTGATTGTGCAGACTGCGAACGAGAGCAACACGGAATACATCTGTATATAGACGGGCCAATGAGCTATCAGATTGACGAGCCATGTTGCCACACATCCTACCACAATCCCGATAATGCCACCGCTGACGCTGATTATCACTGCCTCGATGAGGAATTGCGACAGTATGTCTATTCCCCTTGCTCCTATCGACATTCTCAAACCGATCTCGCGTGTGCGCTCCGTAACAGATACGTACATTATGTTCATAATGCCGATGCCGCCTACGAGGAGCGAGATTCCGGCGATACACGCAAGCAAGACCGTCATCATGTCGCTTGTGGAGTTCATCATTTGACTCAACTCCTGTTGCGAGCGTATGTCAAAGTCGTCGTCTGCGCCGGGTTGTATCTTGTGACGCTCGCGAAGCACCTCTGTGATTTCATCGATCGTCTCTTCCGTCCGGTTTTCATCTACCGCACTGGCGAATATTCCCTGGATATAATCAATGGCGAGTATGCGTTTCATCACCGTAGTGTATGGCGCTATCACCACATCATCCTGATCCATTCCCATGGAATTGGTGCCTTTGGATTCAAGCACTCCGACAATTGTCAAGGGTATCTTGCCGAAGCGTATCACCCTCCCTACCGGGTCTTCTCCATTGGGAAAAAGGTTGTCGACAACTGTCTTTCCGAGGATACATACCTTTGTCGCCGATTTGATGTCGTGGTCGGTAAACATCGCCCCATCCTTCACCTTCAGCTTGCGGATGTCAAGGTAGTCGGGTGTCACTCCATAGATTGTGGAGGGCCAGTTGTTGTTGCCGTTCACGAGTTGTCCCGAGGAATTGACCGATGGGGATATTGCCGCGATTCCGGGCAATGTCTGCAACGCTTCATAATCCGTAACTTCCAGGCTCTGCATATCATCTGCACTCTGACGCACTCCGCCGCGCTGCATGTTGCCGGGATGGATCATTATCATGTTGGAACCCATCTCAGAGATCTGTTCCTTGATACTGTTCTTTGAGCCCTGCCCTATTGCAAGCATTGTTATGACGGATGCCACTCCAATGATAATGCCGAGCATTGTCAGAAAGCAGCGGAGCTTATTGTTGTTGAGAGCTTTCAACGCTATTTTCAAGAGGTTCGCTATATTCATCAGTCGGTCTCTTTAGGTAGGTTTTCGTAAGCTTCGCGTGCCGATGCCGGAGTTGGATTGTAGGTGTCGGAGACAACCCTTCCATCTTTTAAAACGATATTTCGCGAAGAATATTCTGCCAATTCAGGATTATGCGTTACAAAAATTATCGTTCTTCCTTTCTTATGAAGATCCTGAAACAGGGTCAGAATGCTGAAGGAAGTGCGCGTGTCGAGGTTCCCGGTCGCCTCATCGGCAAGGATTATCACCGGATTGTTGACCAGCGCACGGGCTATTGCTACGCGCTGTTGCTGACCACCCGACATCTGGTTGCTTTTATGGTTCAGACGTTCGGAAAGTCCGACGGCTTCGAGAGCCCTTATCGCTCTTTCCCTGCGTTCTTTCGCTCCTACAGCCGGATTATAGAGCAACGGAAGTTCTACGTTTTCTATGGCTGTGGTTTTGGGGAGAAGATTGTAATTCTGAAACACGAAGCCAATCTTGCGATTGCGTGTTATTGCCCGCTGGTTTTTGCTCATCGACTGAACTGATGTGCCATCGAGCCAATATTCTCCTGAAGTCGGAGTGTCAAGACAACCGAGAATATTCAGCAATGTTGATTTGCCGGAGCCAGAGGTGCCCATTATTGTGACGAATTCACCCTCCCGGATGGTGAAGGAGACACCTCGCAGTGCTTTCACCTTTTCTCCTCCGACGATAAATTCGCGCCGCAATTTTTCGACCTTTATTATTTCTTTCTTCTCGCTCATTTTATTAAACCTTAAACCCCAACCATAAACCTAAACCCTAATGCCTCAAGCCTAATGCCTAAAGCCTAACACCTAAAGCCTAAAAACCTACTTCTTTCTCTTTCCCGGTGGCTGCGGCGCAAACGGACTTCTGTCTCCCTCCTGAGCCTGCGGCATCTGAGCCATTGAAGAATAGTCTTCTGCAACAATGTCTCCCTCTTTCAGCCCGGAGATTATCTCGGTCTTGATGCCGTTGCTTTCGCCCGTTGTTACAGCTGTTGGCACAAGTGAATTGCCTTTTACAACCCACACGAGTTTCTGATTCTCCCCAAGCTTGATGTTCTTGCCGTCTCCTGTCGGCTGCGGAAGTTTCTTATTCTCCTTATCAATCTTTGGCTCGAATGTAAAAGCTTTGTTGGATAACAGCAGTATATTCTGTTGGCACATCACGTAGATGGTAAGGTTGGCGGTTAGACCGGGAATCAGCTTATGATCCGGATTCTCTGCGCTTACCACTACTTCATACGTCACCACATTGTTGGTGGTGGTAGGATTGAGTCGCACTTGCGTCACTGTTCCATCGAAAAGTTGATCGGGGTAAGCATCTACAGAAAATGTAACCGGTTGCCCAACCTTCACCTGACCAATGTCTGCCTCATCGACATCTCCAATAACCTGCATATTGTCAAGATCTGCTATTGTATATAGGTTTGCGACACTCATGTTGGATACGACTGTCTGTCCCACCTCAACATCGCGAGAGATTACGATTCCATCAATTGGTGAATATATCTCGGCGTAATTCAAGTTTTTTGCAGCCCTCACCTTGTCTGCCTTCGCTTTGTCGTAGGCGGTTTTAGACACCTCCAGATCTTTTGTTGATGTCTGGAATTCATAATCGCTTATCAGCTGTTTATCATGAAGAGCCTTGTCGCGCTTATAGTTGGTAAGATTATACTCATAGGTAAGTCTTGCCGACTCAACATTTGCCTCAGCACTTCTCAGATCGCTTTCGAGAGTGGTTTTCTCAATCTCGGCGATAAGTTCACCCTTAGTCACAATCGAATTATAGTCAGCAAACAGTTTGTCGATCACGCCTGTCACCTGGGTGCCGACATCCACTTGCGTCACCGATTCCACAGTGCCCGTAGCCGTGACAGTCTCGGTCAGCTCGCCGCGCTCCACCTTGGTGGTATCAAGCGAAAGCTTTTCCTCCTTGCCGCAGTTCCAACATGCTGCCGAGAGCGCCATAATCGTTATCAGATTCCTTATTTTCATATCCAGTTACTTCTTACCTCTCACTTTTTACTTCTTACTTCTAACTTCTAACCTAAGTTGCATTTCGCCGTCCGGTAAAACTCTATCATCTTCTGCCCCAGCATCGCCATATATTTTGCCTGTAGAAGAGTATGGCGCGCTTCTATTAGGGTGTTATGGGCGGTCATAAGTTCCACTGTGTTGACG
>DAWBVG010000502.1:0-1599 GCA_052279865.1 Muribaculaceae bacterium | reverse complement strand
GCAGCCGGGGAGATAGCGGTGCCCTGTACCCTCAATCCGCTACAGAGGGGGTGATGGCTGGTTTCGGGTTGTCTTCTTGTGAGGCTGCCCACGGTAAGTGGCGTTGATGTTTTGGTCTTGCGCGACAGGAATCTATGAACCGTGTCAGGTCGGGAACGAAGCAGCACTAAGTAGAACCTTCTGTGCGCCGCGAGGCAGCCGGGACTGAGTTAACTGCCGTGGTAACGCTTATGAGAGCTTCACAACACCAGCCGCACGGTTAAAAAAATATAAAATACATGTGGTATTTTTGGTAAAAAAATGGTATCATTTTAGAGATAGGTAAATGATACCTAACTTTGGGAAGAACAAAAGAATCGGGTGGCAAAAACAACGGCATGAGTGTAAATTATGCAGAAGTAATTGAATATGTGAAGAAGATGACTTCTGAGAACGGCAGGCCTTCGAACTATCCATTCCGTAGCCGGTTTGAGCACACGATGCGTGTGTATCGATGGGCCATCAAGCTGCAGTCAAAGCTTGGCGGAGATCTGGATGTGATCGTACTTGCAGCTTTGCTTCATGATATTGGATGGGATGATGAACGTCCACATGGAGAAGTTGGTGCAGAGCTTGCTGTAGAATACATGGATAGCATTGGAATTGATCCGGAGACGATCCGACGCGTGGGAGAGATTATTATGATTCACGAGGACAAGGATTCGGATGCTGATCTGTCGCTGGAATGTAAGATTGTGATGGATGCCGATCTGCTCGATGAAGTTGGAGCAATCAGTGTGCTGTGGGATTCGATGGCGACAGCATGTGAGGATGAGGCAAGTTACAAGAAAGCCTATTACAGGATCAAGAATTATTATAGAAATAACAAACCAAAGATTCGAAGATGCAAGACAGATGCAGCCAGAGCAGAATATACGAAGCGTATGCAACTGCTTGACAGTTTCATCTTCCAGTTGGAAAAGGAATTATTTTAAAAAAGCTGTTACGTTTTATGTGACAGCTTTTCTTTTTTATAGAGATTGATGATAGGGGAAATATTAAGTTGGAAAAGAAGCGATCCTTAGGTGTTAATTTCATATTTAATATGATGCGGACGATGATGGGTGTGATCATACCGCTCATTACATTCCCGTATTCTTCCAGAGTTTTAGGACCGGAGGCACTCGGTAAGGTCGATTATGCGCAGGCGAACATGACATACTTCACGTTGTTGCAGGCGTTTGGCATTGGCGGCTATGCAATCCGGGAGGGTGCCCGTATTCGGGATGACCGAAAGAAAATGGATGAATTTGCAAGTGATATGTTGTCAATCAATTTGATCACATCCGCGATTGCATATATTCTTTTCTTTGCAGCACTTGCGATTCCCAAACTTGCGGGATATCGGACGTTGATGCTGCTTTTTTCGACGACGATTATACTTTCTACCATCGGAGTCGAGTGGCTGTATAATATATACGAAGAATATCAGTATATCACGATTCGTTCATTTATCTTTCAGATTATATCTGTGGTTATGTTGTTTACATGTGTCAAATCAGAGGATGATTACATGATATATGCGTTGACGATGGTAATCTCCAGCGTCGGCTCCAATAT
>DAWBVG010000501.1:0-2831 GCA_052279865.1 Muribaculaceae bacterium | reverse complement strand
CGTATATAATAGAGGTTGAAAAGAAAAAAGACAATCAGATGATGATATATGGTGATACAAACCTCTGATAGAATCCTCTGAAAATTGAAAAGAGTTTAAAACAAAATAATAACTTAAAATCATTCTACTATGAATCTAAGAAATCTACTACTATCAGTCGCAGCCATCGCTGCCTCACCTCTCTTCGCCGCAACCTACTATGTCACCCCGGACGGTGCCGGCACAAAAGATGGCTCATCTTGGGAAAACGCCTTCGGCGTAGAAGAATTCCGCACAAAAGCCGCAGACAATGTAAATGGCGACGTTTATAATTTCGCAGGAGGTGTATACAAACCCTCTCAAACAGTTGTTTTCAAAGTAGAGACAGGTGCAACATTAAATGGCAACGCAGATGGAGAACGCACAATTTTCTCAGGAGACAAAAATGGCAATAACAACCCGGACTCTGTAGATGCCAACAGACTTATACGGTTTCAGGCAAATACGGTTGATGGCATCTCAACAAAATCAATAGTTATTCAAGATATAGATTTCACATGCGTGTACACGAATTGTAACGATAACTCCGCAACAATGGGAGCTCTAATGATTGATAACTCCGGTGATGTTAAAATCAACAATTGTAATTTTTATGGCAACTGGGCTCAAGGACAATTCGGAGGCGCTGGCTGTTTCATCTATCGAAGCACGGTCGTATTAACCAAATGTGTATTTCACAACAATAGTGCCAACTACAGAGGAGCGGCAGTAAGAGTATTTGGGAACAGCACTGAAAAAGGTCTGGTAACGTTTGATGACTGCACATTTAAAAACAATACCAACTATCACAATATGGGTATTATATTTGGTGCCAATTTTAAACAAATCAATCTTATCAACTGCACTGTGGCTGACAATAAAATCAATGGTACGGAAAAAGCCGGAGCTATATTTGTCAATCCCAAAGCCACATATGATAATAAACTGACAATTGTTAACTCAACTATTGCCGGCAATACACCTTCACAAATATCATTTAACGGAAAAGGAGCGTACACGAATATTGTTAATTCCGTGATAACCGGTGTTGCAGGAACTAACGTTATAGACTTCGCCGCTGATGAGGATTTCACAAATGTTACATCCGGAGGTTATAATTATGTTGGACCCATGGGTGTTGAAGCCATAGCACCTGCAACTCGTGCAGAAGAAGAAGAAGAAGAGACAGCTGCAAAAATCAACTGGCTGGAAACTGACAATGTAAGTGCAGAGAATACTTACGCTTCAATTTTTGGAGAAAACAAAATCAACAGCGACAACGTTATTGTTCCTGTTAAATATTTCGCAGGCGCAAGCGGAGAACAAGTAGCAGATGCTACAAAAGGATGGGAACTTCCCGAAGGAGTTAATGTTAAGGTTGATCAGAACGGCACAGAGCGTACAGAAGGCATGATGCCCGGAGCATATGCCATTACTCAAAAAGATATAGATGGAACAACCGTAAGTGTTATCAATGTTATCGATGATGCTGCCAATGCTCCCCGTCTCGTGAAAGTTGCCAATGGTGTTTACACTGTTGAGGGAGCTACCGAAGGCGTAACAGCTTACACTGTTAATGGTGCTACAGTAGCCGCAACTTCCGGCAATACGATTGATCTCAGCTCGTTTGCAAACGGCTTATATATCATAAAATCAGGTAATGCAATCTTCAAGGTAATGAAATAAAGAGGTAAAGAATAAAGGTTAGGTAAATTATTTTGAATCAAATCTGAAGTTTTCAGAATCGAATCGGGGACGCTGTGGTCTGCGTCTCCGATTTTTTAATATTCCATTAACACAATTGACTTATCATGAAAAAGTTTTTTTCTCATTCCAATTGGTTACTTACTCTCCTTCTTCCCTTTCTATTCGCCACTATGGCATCCTGTTCCGAAACAATTGACGAACCGGAGATTGTTGAGTCGGAAGAACCCACTGTTGAAATCACAGTAACAGCAGCGGATCATGTCACCATGACTCGTCGACAGAGCAGAGATCTCACGCTGACATTCGGAGGATCGGGATATGACTCATACCAATGGACCTGCACATCGAATAATCCTAATGTAGCTCAAGCCACCCGAAAAGACGACTCCACGATAACAATAACCGGTGTTGGTGCCGGAGAGGCTATAGTCTCTGTTGAAGCTACTGCAGGAGATGCAAAAGCCTCAACCTCGATAAACGTTTCTGTTGAACAGGGAATCGTCAAAATCCTTGCTATCGGTAACAGTTTCTCTCAGGATGCCGTTGAGCAATATCTCTACGAACTTGCCAAAGCTGCCGACATTGAGGTAATAATCGGCAATATGTATATCGGAGGATGCGATCTTGACAAGCATTATGCCAACATCCAGAGCGACGCGGCAGCATATGAATACAGGAAGGTCGCAGCCGGTGAGAAAAAGAATCGTACCGCAGTGCGTCTGTCAGAGGCTCTAAGTGACGAATCTTGGGATTATATCAGTCTCCAGCAGGCAAGCGGCAAATCCGGACTTTATGACACCTACACCGCACTCCCTCAACTTATAAGCGCCATCACGACAAAAGTGCCTGAAGCAACGTTAATCTGGCATCAGACCTGGGCATATGCGGCAAGTTCCAATCATGCGAGTTTCCCTAATTATGACAAAGATCAGATGACAATGTATAATGCAATCGTATCATCTGCACGCAGGGCAATGACCGACAATAACTCACTCAAACTGATGGTGCCTTCAGGCACGGCAATACAGAACGCCCGCACCACATACGCTGGAGATGTGTTCAACCGCGATGGATACCATCTTGAAGTTAACTATGGACGTTATACC
>DAWBVG010000500.1:0-2401 GCA_052279865.1 Muribaculaceae bacterium | reverse complement strand
GTATTGCTGTTGTTATTTGTCATTTTGATATTTATTAACTAAATGATAACAATATTTACATATTCTTTAACTAAAATTTGTTTGTATTGCTCAATTAAGGATGTAATTTTGCACCATCAATAATCAAATACCTTTTTTCGACCTAAAGTTAGATAAATTTAATAATCTGTTTGACAAAGGCTGACGCATAGACTACTACGCCGGTCAATTATAAGAGTATGTTTGAATTAAACACGAAGTATATGTAAATATAGCGTGTGAAAAACACATTCCCCCTGACCGATAACCCTTGACCACCTATTATAATATATGCCGAGAGTTGACATATATTGCAAAGAAATCATTATTCAATTCCATTAATTTTTTCAACTAACAGAATGAAAGTAATCAGACACCTCATGTATGGCGTGCTTTTTGCCGTCGGCATGACGTTTACGGCTTGCGGAGTGGAAGACAATACAAAAGATGTGCTTCCTCGCTTGAACGTAGACAAATCAATTGTGCAGGTGATACAGGATGGCAAACTCAAATCCGGTTCTCCTGCCACAATCAACATCACTTCAAACAAAGGCTATACGATCACGAGCGATTGCGACTGGCTAAGTGTTGATCGTCCTGAAGGACAAGGTCGTGTTACAGTGGAAATTGTTGCGCAGCCAAATGAGACGGATGGAGAGAGGGTAGGCCATTTGAATATCTCCTCCTTGAATCTCTCGGAGATTGTGACTGTGAAACAAAATCTGGAACTCAATCTCGATGATAAACTTGAAATCGGTCATGTTTATTTCTTTGATGATTTCAAATGGGCGATAGATGGCTCGGATGCAGTTGCCCAGGGTTCCGCAGGCGATCAAAGAAACATTTACACCTATACTGCCTGGACCGGTGAAAACCCGCTTCCGATCTTCAAGGCAAATTATGAGGATTTCAACTCAAATGCCAAAACTGTCTATACGCAGGATGGATACCTCAAATTCAACAAGACAAACACCCTTACTGCAATTTCTCCGAAAGTTAACGGTATTGAGCCAGGCAAGACATCGACAGTGCGTGTGAGTTTCAAAGCTGCTTTCCAGGATAAAAGCACTAAGATTGCAGTCGGAGTTATCGGACAGGGTCAGATCAAAGACAGCGAAACCATCGAAGGCGGATGTGTCAGTCCTCAGCTTATCACTCCCGATGCTACCTGGAAATGGTATGAAGTATCTGTAGACATTGCAGGGCTTGCAGGTGAAGACAAAGTTGTGGTCGGTCCCATAGAATTTATCCGTGACAACGTGACTTCAAGCGGAACCTTCCGCTGGTTTCTCGATGACCTTAAGATCGAGAAAATAGCAAACTAATTCATAATATTGATTTTCAAAAACAATCATGAAATTAAAAAATATTTTCGGAGTTGCGCTCCTATTTTCAGGGCTGACGCTTGCTGTGTCTTCCTGTAAGGAAGACGAGTTGCCCGATTTCGTGCATTCCGACAACCGAGAGGTTAAACTCGAGAATACAGGTTTTACTTCGTCGGGCGACCAGGCGCTTGTGGTGCTTGCAGCAAACAACGATTGGCATGTTTCACGCAAAGATGAATGGCTACATATTTCTCATGAGTCAGGAACGCGCGGACGTCATAATCTATTTATTTCGGCGGATCCTAACACATCTTCCAAAAGTCGCCTCGGTTTTATCGAGATAGATATGGCGGGTAAGGCCGAACAGTTTGCCGTGACCCAGAATGGTTTCGATTATGTGCTCGAACTTGATAAAACAACTATCTCTCTGACCATTGACGGCGTAGCCGCTCTTCATGGTTCGGAAACATTGAATGTAACCTCCAATGCTCCCTGGAGCATTACTATTCCTGCTGAATGCAACTGGCTTAAGGCTAATCCGACAAGCGGAGAGGCTGGAGAAACTTCAGTGGTTTTCACGGCAGATGAAAATACCACGGGCGCGGAGCGTCAGATTGTTCTGAGTGTAATAGAGGGAGATGTGGAAAAAGAATTCAATGTGGTTCAGTCAGGAACACGCATCGTATTTGATGACAAGATTGCAGGATATGTATATTTCTACGATGATATGGCATGGGCAACCGGCGGTAACGATCAGGTTGGTTCCATAAACGGCTCTGCAAGTTCAACCCTTCCTATATATAATGCCGCAAATGCCGGAATTAAGGCTGAGTTCGACAAGAGATATTTCGATTTCAATGCATCCGGAGCATCCGTATATGCAGCCGACGGATATCTCAAATTCGGAAAGGGTAGTCACCAGAATGCATTCATGCTTAAAGAACCTCTTGGCATAGATGCCGGTAAGAAGGCTAACGTGGAAGTGACATTCCGTCTTGCCAAGAACGGCACCGATAACTTCACTGTTTCCGTAGCAATCGATGGACCGGGAGAGATAG
>DAWBVG010000499.1:0-1944 GCA_052279865.1 Muribaculaceae bacterium | reverse complement strand
TTCTTTGATTCCTTGCTGATCTGGCGGCACATGATGCTGACTTCTGCGATTAGAAGTACGGTGAATATCAAGGCGAACAGCCAGAAAGTAACGATTACGGATGATGCCGGAACGGCAGAAACAGATGCTATTGTAGGCAGAAGATCCTGCACTGTCCACGGCTGACGTCCTACTTCTGCCACTGCCCATCCTGCCTCAGAGCATATCCACATGAACGGCACAGAGATCATCGCAATCCACTGCAGCCAGTTTTTGCGTTGCAATAAAGTTGTGCGGTAAACAAGGAAGAGCACAACTATAAAGAAAAGCAGGAAGTAAGATCCCAACACCACCATGACGCGGAACATCACGAAAGTCAGACCGACCGGCGGGATGGCTTCGTCTACCGAGTTGAAGTATCCATATCCGAAGAAGCGGTAATTTTCGTTGAGTGTCTTGAGGGATGATGCCATGGAGGCGGAATCTCCTGATTCTCGGGCTTCCCCGTATAGACGCAAAGCTTCCTGTGCTTTTTTACCCATGGCGATGCGATCGGCATAAGAGACAGTGTTTATCGTGTCGCCTTCAGCATTCATGTCAATACCATTGATAATATCCGTTATACCGGGAATGAATGCATGGGGATTGTGGCGCCCGAGGATTGACAAGCCATAGGGCAATGAGATATCGAAAAGATATTCATCCTCATCATTATCCCACTCTTTGTCAGGATTGAGAACTGCTACGGCTGCCAGGCTCTGCCCCTGATGTCCGTGATAAAGTCCCTCCATTGCGGCGAGCTTCATTGGCTGGTGTTTAGTAACTTCTACTGCTGATCCGTCGCCCGTGTACATTGTAAGAATCATTCCGACAAGACCAAACCAGGCTCCGACCTTTATCGAGCGGATGGCAAACTCAACATTCCGTTTTTTCCACAGAAACCAGCAGCTGACTCCTATTACGAACACTCCTGAGAGTGCCCAGCCGCTTAACACTGCGTGGAAGAATTTATTTACAGCGATTCCTGAGAAAAGAGCCCAGAAATTATCCATAACGTTACGCATTTGCTCCGGATCGAACTCCATTCCGACAGGATATTGCATCCATGCGTTTGCTACGAGAATCCATAACGCTGATAAGGAGGCTCCAATAGAGGTTAACCATGTGGAAGCAAGATGAAAACGAGGACTGACTTTGTTCCATCCGAAGAACATGACTGCCACGAAAGTAGACTCCATGAAGAAAGCAAGAATACCTTCGATTGCAAGTGGCGCTCCAAAGATATCTCCTACAAACCAGGAATAGTTGCTCCAGTTTGTTCCGAACTCAAATTCGAGGATGATGCCGGTTGCGACGCCTATTGCGAAGTTTATTCCGAAAAGTCTCATCCAGAATTTAGTGGCGTAAAGCCATTTCTCAGATTTTGTCTTGAGATAGATGCTCTCCATGATTGCAACCATCACCGACAATCCGAGGGTGAGGGGCACAAAGAGCCAATGATAAATGGCGGTGATGGCGAATTGAAGCCTCGACCAATCAACAACTGTAGTTAGATCTGACATTTTATATAATGTTTAATGTGAAATGTTTAATGTATAATTGAGGTTTATGTTCAAGAATATGGTCAGCGCGAGGTAAGCTCATGTCGCACGTGTTTGGCGCGATCTTCGTCATTTTCAAAATTTGTGGAGAGAAAATCGGGGAAGAAAAATAATTTCATTACCACAAAAAATATGAAAAGTTTGATGAGAATTATGAGCCATAAGGTTTTGCCCACAGTCATTTCTTTGAATCCGTTGTAATAGAACATCCAGATGTTTTTAATTCCGTTTTTTGTGGATCGAATCATAAGTAAGTATTGAAAATTAGTTTATAATAAGTAAATGTATTGCTTATTTAAATTTTGAATCTTTTGGATGCTTTCTTGTTTTCTCATCAGTCACATAGCCCGCTATGCTCCTTCTT
>DAWBVG010000498.1:0-2260 GCA_052279865.1 Muribaculaceae bacterium | reverse complement strand
CTATGTGATAGCAGCAACCGCCGAGACCAACCGTGGTCCCTTCGACCTTCCTGAGGCAGAACATGAGCTTACCGCCGGTTATCATACAGAGTATTCAGGTATTCATTTCGGTTTCTTCTACCTTGCCGAATACCTAAACCTCTTTATTGTATCCGGAATAGCAACTCTGATGTTTCTTGGTGGCTGGATGCCCCTGCATATACCGGGCTGGGAAGCATTCAACAATATCATGAACTACATCCCGTCCATAGTATGGTTCCTTGCCAAGGCTTTCTTCATCTCTTTTGTTATTATCTGGTTTAAGTGGACATTCCCGCGCGTGCGTATCGACCAGATGCTTGCATTCGAGTGGAAATATCTTATGCCTTTCTCACTTGCCAATCTCATTCTGATGGCAGTGTTCGTGGCATTCGGATGGCATTTCTAATTTGAATTAAAAGAAAATAAAAATAGGCTCGCTTCTTCTGGGGAGCGAGCCATAGAAACAACAGAAAATTAATATGAGCGCAAATTACGGCACAGTGACCCAGGTGATCGGACCTGTGATAGATGTCTCGTTTGAGGGTGGTAAAGAGAATATCCCCCCGATCTACACCGCATTGAAGGTGGAGCGCGACAATGGCGAGGAACTTATCCTCGAGGTTGAGCAGCATATCGGCGAAGATACCGTCAGATGTGTGGCTATGGAGAGCACCGATGGTGTTCGCCGCGGTGTGAAGGTGTTGAACCTTGACCGTTCAATTGCCGTGCCCACGGGAAATCAGGTAAAGGGTCGTCTTCTCAACGTAATCGGTGAACCTATCGATATGCTTGGCGAATTGAATCGCGACAATCTGCGCGACATCCATCAGCCGGCTCCGGCATTCGAGGATCTTGCCATTTCTCAGGAGATTCTGTTCACCGGTATTAAGGTGATCGACCTTCTCGAACCTTATTCAAAAGGTGGTAAGATCGGTTTGTTCGGTGGTGCCGGTGTGGGCAAGACTGTGCTTATCCAGGAGCTCATCAACAATATTGCCAAAGGACACGACGGTTTCTCAGTATTTACCGGAGTTGGAGAGCGTACTCGCGAGGGTAACGACCTTCTGCGTGAGATGATCGAGAGTGGTGTCATCAAATATGGCAAGAAATTCGAAGAGGGAATGGAGAAAGGGGAGTGGAATCTCTCCGATGTTGACGAAGAGTCGCTCAAGAATTCCCAGTGTACACTCGTGTTCGGTCAGATGAATGAGCCGCCGGGTGCACGTCTCCGTGTTGCGCTTTCAGGTCTTACGGTAGCCGAGCAGTTCCGCGACAATGATGGCGGCGGTAAAGAGGTGCTTCTCTTTATCGACAATATTTTCCGTTTCACTCAGGCTGGTTCTGAGGTGTCAGCTCTTCTTGGACGTATGCCATCAGCTGTGGGTTATCAACCTACTCTTTCTTCAGAGATGGGTGCCCTTCAGGAGCGAATCACATCAACCAAGCAGGGTAGTATCACATCAGTTCAGGCTATTTATGTGCCTGCCGATGACTTGACTGACCCGGCACCTGCTACCACCTTCAGCTTCTTGGACGCAACCACGGTGCTTAACCGTAAGATTGCCGAGCTTGGTATCTATCCGGCGGTAGACCCCCTTGATTCTACCTCCCGAATTCTTGATCCGAATATCATCGGCGAAGAGCATTATAACGTAGCGCAGGCTGTGAAGCAGCTGCTTCAGAAATACAACGAACTGCAGGATATCATCGCGATTCTTGGTGTTGACGAACTTAGCGATGAAGATAAACTCGTTGTGGCACGTGCGCGCAGGGCGCAGCGTTATCTATCGCAGCCGTTCTTCGTGGCAGAGCAGTTTACCGGTCTCCCCGGTGTGATGGTTCCGCTTTCAGAAACTATCCGCGGATTCAAGATGATTCTTTCCGGCGAACTTGATAATCTTCCTGAACAGGCATTCCTGAATGTCGGCACGATCGATGAGGCAATTGCCAAGGGTAAGAAGATGTTGGAAGAGGTTAAGTAAACTTCCGAGACATCAAAAAAATCTTTAATTTTAAATTACAGTAATAGATGACACTTGAAATCATATCGGCTCACGAAGTGACATTCAAAGGGGAGGCAATATCAGAAACATTGCCCGGAATGTTGGGTTCAATCACGGTCTTGAAGAATCATGCCGCATTGATATCCGTGCTTGTTAAAGGCAATGTGAGATACACAACTCCCGACGGAGATGAAAAATCGCTGAGCATTGAAGGTGGAATCGCCGATGTCAACAAT
>DAWBVG010000497.1:0-5886 GCA_052279865.1 Muribaculaceae bacterium | reverse complement strand
GAAGCGGACTGGTGAAGTCTTCGCCTGACGGAGAGATACGTTTTTTCGGAGCTGAATATGGATTCTATCAGAATACCATCCACGAAGTGCTGCATGACAATGACGGAAAAATATGGGTCACTACCAACAACGGCATAGTGAGGTTCAACCCTGAGACCAACCAGACACAGACATACGGGAAGAATTTCGGCATCAATGTGACCGAATTCAGCGACGGAGCAAGCTTCTACACGGGCAACACACTGATATTCGGAGGAATTAACGGCGTTGTGTTCATAAACCGTCATGAGGGGGATTTTGCAAGCAAATCATTTTCACCCACATTATCTTTGCTCAAACTAAAAGTTGCCGGAGAGGAAGTCCCTTTGAACGATCACCTCCAGGCTTCGGGCAATCACAATAAGCTGGTTTTTGATTCAGACCAGAATCATTTCTCGCTCACTGTTGTGGCACCCGACTTCATCAACGCATATAACTATACCTATTATTATACTCTCGACGGCAAAGAGTGGATCAGCAACGGTGGCAATCCCACGTTCTCATTCAATCAGATGAATCCCGGCTCTTATAATCTGCAGGTCAAATATATAAACCATGCCTTAGGAATGGAAAGCGAACCATATCACCTGCAGCTCATAGTGAAGGCGCCATGGTATCTGTCAAACGTCGCAAAACTTATTTACGTTATCTTGATTCTCTCTTTGGCAGGAGGGTTGTTATGGGCATACATACGCCGGCAAAAAGAGAATCAGAAGAAAAAGATGGTGTATCTGGAACAGGCACACAAAGAGGAAGTATATGAAGAGAAACTGCGTTTCTTCACAAACATAACGCATGAGTTCTGCACCCCTCTGACCCTGATATACGGACCAAGCGAACGCATTCTCGAATACCCAGGTTCTGACGATTATATACGCAAATATGTGAAGTTGATCCGCAACAACACAGAACGTCTCAACACTCTGATCCAGGAACTTATCGACTTCCGACGTATCGAGACCGGCAACAAGGCGGTGAAAGTGAGAAAAGTCATGGTTAGCGATCTTTGCAATGAAACTTACGACTCATTCACGGAACTCGCGGAGCGAAACAACATCAATTTCATCAACGAGATAAAGCCCGACATCATATGGAATTCAGACTACAGTTGTCTGAAAAAGATTCTGAACAACCTCATATCCAATGCGTTTAAGTACACTTCGCCTGGTGGCACCATAAAAGTCGGTGCGGAGGAAATTGACGGACATCTTCGCTTGAATGTCTATAACACCGGCAAAGGAGTGCGTGAGGAAGACAAGAGCCGGATCTTCAACCGATACACTATTCTTGACAATGTCGAACAGAACGCGATAAAGGGTATTTCCAGCCGTAACGGACTCGGCATGGCGATATGCCACAGCATGGTCGACATGCTTCAAGGCTCAATATCCATTGAAAGCGAAGTGGGCAAATTCGCTGAATTTATAGTGACGCTGCCGCAACTCGTAATTACGGAACACTCCGAAGCCGAAACAGTGGCGGATGCTCATGAATGCAAGACTTCGGAGGTCTTCGACAACACTGACAGACCTTCTAATAAGGCACACGGTATCCATAAGGATATTAAGGCTCCCGTGATTCTTGCCCTCGACGACAACAAGGAGATTCTGGATCTCCTCTCCGACAGCCTCACGCAATATAACGTAATAACTGCTGAAAACGCAAGCGAAGGCATTGAGATTCTTAAGGAGACTCCACCTGATCTGATAATCAGCGACATCATGATGCCCGGAACCGACGGCACAGAATTTGCACGGCAGATAAAGGGAAACAAACACACGATGCACATTCCGCTCATATTATTGTCGGCAAAAACCAGCAATGAAGAGAAGATCAAGGGAATTGAAGCCGGTGCTGACGCATACATAGGCAAACCTTTCAGCATAAGTTACCTGAAAGCCGTGATCAAACGTTTGCTGGAAAACAAACAGCACCTCAAGGAGTATTACAACACCTCTGCAAGTTCTTTCGAATTCAACGGCGGAAAGCTCATGCATCGTCAGGAAAAAGACTTCCTCACGAAAGTGACCGACTTTATCGACGCGCATATAGACGACAATGACCTCTCCGCAGAGCAGCTTGCCATCCATATGAAGACAAGCAGCCGCAACCTGTATCGTAAATTCAAGGAAATAGGCGAAACCTCTCCTAATGATTTCATAAAGAATCATCGCATCAACTATGCGGCAAAGCTTCTGCTGACAACGTCACTGACCGTTCAGGAAATAATATATCGCTGCGGATTCACAAACCGCTCTCATTTCTATAAGGAATTTGCGAAGCGACTGGGCACGACACCGAAAGAATACAGGGCTGCAAACCAGACAAAGGATTCCGATATTTAGATGCGGAATAAGGTATCGCGGTAGTTTCCATTCTCGCCAGTTGTGTATGCAAACGCATATACACATATATACGGACACAGTTGTCATTCAGACATACATTTATTTGCATGTGGCTTCCTAATTTTGCAAATAAAATGTTTCAAGAATGAATAGATTCCTTATCGCACTATCTTGCGCAGCCATATCCGCAAGTGTTTCCGGAGCATATGCTGCCGAGGCACCCAGATGTGCCAATGACAACACTGTTGTGAGAACTGCGTACAAGAATTTAAAAACAAACCGTCCTGCCAAGAAAGACAGGCTTTTCCATTCCGACGCCGTAGAAAAAGAAATCAAACGGGTAAAGAAACTTCTCACCAACCGGAAACTCGCCTGGATGTTTGAGAACTGTTTCCCTAACACTATCGATACAACCGTCCACTATCGAATCGGAGAAGACGGCAAACACGACACATTCGTCTACACGGGCGACATCCATGCGATGTGGCTGCGTGATTCGGGCGCACAGGTGTGGCCCTACGTGCAGCTCGCCAACTCCGACAGCAAACTGAAAGACATGGTAGAGGGCGTGATCCGTCGCCAGTTCAAATGCATCATAATCGACCCCTATGCAAACGCCTTCAACGATGGTCCCACCGGTGGCGAATGGATGAGCGACCTGACCGACATGAAGCCGGAACTTCATGAGAGAAAATGGGAAATAGACTCCCTCTGCTATCCCCTCCGACTGGCATATGAATATTGGAAAGTTACGGGCGACGACAGCATATTCGATTCCTTATGGATCGAGGCAATGGAGAAAATACTGATAACATTCACCGAGCAGCAAAGAAAAGAGGGAGTGGGTCCCTATCGCTTCCAGCGAAAGACGGAACGCGCCCTTGACACTCTCAACAATGACGGACTCGGCGCTCCCGTGAATCCCTGCGGATTGATTGTGTCGGCATTCCGTCCGAGCGATGATGCCACTACCCTACAGTTCCTCGTTCCTTCAAACTTCTTCGCGGTTTCCGTGCTCCGTAAGGCTGCTGAGATTCTTACCGAAGTAAACGGGAAACCGGATATGGCTAAACGATGCTCTGATCTCGCAAACGAGGTAGATGCGGCTTTAAAGAAATATGCTGTAAACAACCATCCGGAATTCGGTCCGATATATGCCTTTGAGGTCGACGGATTCGGCAACCAATACCTGATGGATGATTCTAACGCCCCGAGCCTCCTATCGCTCCCCTATCTCAGCGATGTCGCCATAGATGATCCGATATATCTCAACACACGTCGGTTTGTGTGGAGCAAGAGCAATCCCTACTTCTTCAAGGGAACTGCAGGCGAAGGTATCGGAGGTCCTCACATTGGCTATGATATGGTCTGGCCCATGAGCATCATGATGAAAGCTTTTACGAGTCAAGACGACGCAGAGATTGCCGAGTGCATAAAGATGGTCATGGACACCGAAGCGGACACAGGATTCATACATGAGTCTTTCCATAAAGATGACGCTGCGAATTTCACTCGCCCCTGGTTTGCATGGCAAAACACTCTTTTCGGAGAACTTATCCTCAAACTCGTAAACGAGGGGAAAGTCGACCTGCTAAACAATATCTAACACAAAAAAATATCCGCCTGACAGCAGGCGGATATTTTTTGTGTTAATGTGTAATTTTGAATGTTTAATGTTTAATTAATTTGAGACCCTTTTTCGATTCTCAATCCGAATCTAATATTAAACATTAAACATTGAACATTAAACATTCACCAAAGAGCGTCCTTTCTCTATCGCCTGCTCGTTGAGCGGGATGAGCTTGTGGTGGCGCTCCGGCAGTGATTTCTTAAGACCCTTGATCACATTCTCCATCGGGAGCTTATAATCCATAGCCTCAAGCAGCGCACCCATCACAACCATGTTATACGCCTTCGAATTACCGATCTCCAAGGTTGCCTCCATCGCATCGATCGGATAGATCTTGATGTCGTCGCGCGTGGGATGCTTGTGGATGCCGTTGGTATCATAGATGAGTATGCCGCCCGGCTTCACTTTCACGCCAAACTTATCGAGACTCTGCTGGTTGAGCGCGATCACGATGTCATAACGGTCGAGCACGGGAGAGGATATCTTGTCGTCGGAGAGAATCACGGTAACGTTGGCTGTGCCACCGCGCTGCTCCGGACCGTAAGAAGGCATCCAGGTAACTTCCTTGTCGTCCATAAGACCGGAATAGGCAAGAATCTTACCCATGGAGAGCACACCCTGTCCTCCGAATCCGGCTATAATAATTTCTTCTTTCATCTTTTCCAGTTTAAACGTTTTTAAGATCTCCGAGCGGATATTTCGGGAACATGTTCTCCTCCATCCACTTGTTAGCCTTCTCCGGCGACATCTTCCAGCCTGAGTTGCAGGTTGCCACAACCTCTACCACGGATGTGCCTTTCTTGGCAATGGCATTCTCAAAAGCCTTCTTCAGGCAAGCCTTGGTCTTGCGCACAGCCGCAGGCGTGTGCACAGCCTGGCGTGTGACGTAGCAAGTGCCGTCAAGGATAGCCATGAGATTGGTGATCTCAAGGGGATGACCGTTGAGGTCAACACGGCGACCGTAAGGCGTAGTGGCTGTCTTCTGACCTACGAGCGTGGTCGGAGCCATCTGTCCACCGGTCATACCGTAGATCGCATTGTTGACGAATATCATCACAATGTTCTCACCGCGGTTGGCGGCATGGATCGACTCAGCCGTACCGATTGCCGACATATCTCCGTCGCCCTGATATGTGAACACCACATTCTCGGGCCAGAGACGCGACATGGCTGTTGCAACCGCCGGTGCGCGACCATGAGCAGCCTCAACCCAGTCGACATCTATATAATTGTATGCGAACACCGCGCAACCTACAGGCGAAACACCCACCGTCTTCTCGGTCAGACCCATCTCCTGGATCACTTCCGCAAGAAGCTTATGGATCACGCCGTGGCTGCAGCCGGGGCAATAATGCATGTGAACCTCTTCAAGAAGCTCCGGTTTGCTGTAAACCTTGTTTTCTTCGCAAATGATATCTTCGATTTCCATTTTCGCTTTCTTTTAGAGGATTTATTTTCTGTTGATGATTTTCTCTTCCATTGCTGCCACAACCTCTTCGGGGCTGGGGATGATTCCTCCCATTCTTCCGAAATGCTCCACGGGGAGACGGTCGTGAACCGCAAGACGCACATCCTCGATCATCTGACCGGCGTTGAGCTCAACCACGAGCACACCTTTCTTCCCTTCGGCAGCCTTGCTGATGGCTTCTGTGGGGAAGGGCCAGAGCGTGATGGGACGCACGATGCCAATCTTTATGCCTTTCTCGGCAGCTATTTCGCGCGCTTTGTCGCAGATGCGTGCGATAGAGCCGAACGCCACGATAAGATAATCGGCATCTTCTACACCGATCTCTTCCCAGCGGGTTTCGTTTTTCTCTATCTCGCGATAGCGTGCCTGCAGCTGATGGTTGATAACCTCCATCTTGGCAGACT
>DAWBVG010000496.1:0-3021 GCA_052279865.1 Muribaculaceae bacterium | reverse complement strand
TTCCGTGTTTGTGGCTGATATGTTTGCCGGTAAGCAGCGCCAACAACAGTATGGTAACGCGTCCGCAATGGTGAATGTCGGTCTTATGATAGGCGTTATAGCTACAGGATATATGGCAAAGATAGACTGGCGCTTACCGTTCGTGATTTATCTGCTTCCCATTTTCCCGTTGCTTTTCTCCGGTTCGATAAGGAAATATATCAAAGAACCGAAAGATCGGCATGAGGCGTCAGCCGCCATTGGTATGAATGAGACGCCATCTCCCAAAAAGAGCATGAGCTACAGCCAGAGCGTTAACATTCCGGCATTGATAAAGTATTGCCTTTTCTATTTCGTGATAACCCTTGTGATCGGAGCCATATCAAACTATATTCCTTATCTTGTTAATTCCTCCGTCACTTCCGGTTATCTGCAGGCTGTGCTCTTCTTCGGAATCATGATATCCGGTTTCGCTCTCAACTGGGTGATGCGCTGGCTTAAGCATGGCACTTATCTTATAACTCTGCTCGCTATGGCAGCCGGATTCCTACTAATCTTTGTCACGAGTATTCCGGTGATAATCGGTGTGGGTATATTCATTGCTTGTTTCTTTTATGGAGTTGCTCAGCCTTATGTGGAAAATAAATGTGTGGCAATCTCCACTCCGGCAGCAGCAGTAATCTCACTGGCAATCTATTCTACAATGGATTCTTTGGGAAATGTGCTTAATCCATTTTTCTTCAAGTATGTAGGAATGCTTTTCGGGCACACTCCTCTTCCCGACAGCAATCAGGCATTTCCATTCGTATGTTCCCTTATCGTGTTGCTCATCTGTGCGGTTGCCGTAGTGATCTATAAGATTTACACAGGCATACGCACACGCGAGGGTCATCCTGTCGACAATCTTCCTCCTATCTATAGGGAAGCCATGAAGAATGGAACCTACAATGAGCTTCTTGCAAGCCAGCACGGAATTGACACTCCTGCACCGAAATCGGATATGTCTCCGTTGCAGCGTGCCGCCGCCACACTTGAGGATGCCAAGAAAGATCTTGATTCCGGTCTTGCAAACATTACCGCAACCATCGCATCCGAGAAGGAAAAGATAAACGAGGTTGAGCAGGATATTCTGCTTGCTGAGATCAATGAGGAGAATGCCGCCGCGAAGGTGAAAGAGGCTGCCGATCTGGCTGCAGCTGATGCCGAAACCGCATCGCGACATGCCGAAGCGGCTGCCAAGGCGGCTGCCGGTGCCGATGCCATTGCGCATCCGGCTCCAAATGCTTCGGTTAATTTATCATCGGCGCAGAAAATTTCGACAGAGTCGACACAGACCTCTTCGACTACTTCTGATTCCAAATAACGGAAGCAGAATATCGTGTGGGAATGCGAAGAATATAAATATGAATTATTAATTAATTTACTATGAAAACACAAGATTTCAAGAATACCGAACCTGTGGAATTCGTGTTGAACGAATACACCCGCGGATATTCCCAATGTATCGACAACAACTGGAACTATGCTGTCTATGCCCAGGATCCTGCGGTAAGTGTATTTCAGAACGAATATAATGCCGGATATGTGCAGGGAAAGGTGCAGACCAATCATGTTATAAAAGCCACCCGCAACAATACGTGGCGATGGTATGTGCTCGATGAAGGTCCCGGTGCAAACTCCACCGAGATTCCACCGAATGGACTCGAAATTGCCGGATCGGCATTGGTGAAGAATTACAATTATCTTACCGACTGGGCTGAAAAAAATCTGCCGAATGAAAAAACGGTGAGTATTGTGCGCCTGATGTTCCGTATGCTCGGCATTTATCACGGAGCTTCCGACAAGACACCTTTAGCGGAGGTGAAGTTTGATGATCTGAAGCTTTCATCAATGATGCCTGAGGATGCGGTGCTGCATGCCGGAGATGATCCACTTACATTTCTCGACATATATTTCCTTAACGCACAGATGGATCTATGGGATGCCATCGCCAAACCTCTTGGCGTGGCGTTGAACCGGCTTGAGCAGGATGTACTTGACCATACTCTGCCTGATGAGAAGAAGAATGCCGATCATTGCTCGGGATTTGTGACAAAGCTTGAAAACGGCGAGATCCTTTGGGCTCATACGAGCTGGTGTTGCTTTATGGCTCAGACTTGCGCCATGACTTATGTGATAGGTGATGACTTCCTTACGCAAAACTCATTCTGTCCGGGACAGTTCGGATCGAACACCGATTTCGGTTTCAACGGGCACGGTATCGGCTTTAATGAAACTACCGAGACTTACTTCTACAATGAATCTAAAACCGAGGGAATATGGCTGACATGGCGTGCTGCAGCTGCTGAACATTTCTCACGGTCAATAGATGAATTCTATGAGTATATAAGCCTTGACAACACCGGGACGTATCTGAATGCATATATGCTTGTGGATGCCTATAAGGGAACGTTCGGTATGATTGACATGAGTTATGCCCGGTTCGCGCTGTTTAAAGGTGATGGTGAGAAATTGTCGGTAACGGATTCCACCGGTTATAATCCGACTTTCCTTGATTATGACCATCATATGGTTTCTGAAAACTATGTGCTGGGCTGCAACATACCTGTCTATAAACGCATATGGCGTGAGCTCCAGACAATAGACGGTGCTCCAAAACGTCGTTATCAGCTCTACCGCAACATCGGTAATGTATGTGACATTGATAGTGCCAAGGGTTTGATAACCTATAATGAAAGCCTTGAGCCGATATCTATTGCCGGAAGATGGGACAAGAATTACGGCACGTCAGAGATGCTACGTTATCAACCTCACGGATCAATAGATGCGAAAGTGTTTGGATCGGAGGAGATAAAGAGCGTTCTTGCGTCGTTGTCGATGAAGCCTTCGAAGACAGGAACAAAAACGTCTTTCTGGATGAAGTTTGGAAGTCCATATATTGATGGCTCTCCTTTCAGCTGGTCAGGTTCCATCTGGGCGGCATTCAAGCAGCCGGAGGAGGTTGACTGCATCCCCGACGTGATCGACGGGAGATGGAATAGA
>DAWBVG010000495.1:0-6050 GCA_052279865.1 Muribaculaceae bacterium | reverse complement strand
GATAAGATAGGTCATTGTATCCATAGGATTGGAAACACACACGATCACAGCATTGGGGCTATGAGCGAGAACGCTTTCAGTCACCTGCTTAACGATGCCTGCATTAACTCCGATAAGCTCTTCGCGAGTCATGCCGGGTTTGCGAGGAATACCTGAAGTGATAACCACAACATCGCTGTCTTTTGTTGCCTCATAGTTGTTGGTTACACCGTTGATACGGGTGTTCATGTCGAGGAGGTTTGCAGTCTGCATCATATCCATGGCTTTTCCTTCAGAAACGCCCTCTTTGATGTCGATCATTACAACCTCATCTGCGATTTCACGGAGAGCCATTACATTGGCTGCTGTAGCGCCTACATTACCGGCGCCTACTACGGTTACTTTTGACATAATTGTCTGTGATTTATGATATTAATACTGGTTAGTTCTATCGTCGGATTTCTTTTGCAATATTTGTGGAATCCATTTATTCACAAAATTAGGGAAATAATTCCTTAATTCAAATCAAAACGGCAAATATTTTTATTAAAAGCTTGCTGAAATCTTAATCCAATTATTTTATGAAAATAATTTTGATGTTTTAAAACACTAATAAAATTGTTGCTAAGATTTGGGGAATGAAATAAAAATATGTAATTTTGCGAATAAGTGTAAAAACTACACTTAAATGAGAGGCAGTTTCTTTCTCAATAATTCTAAAACATTATTGGTAAGATTAAAATTAAACAACCTTAAAATTCATTTTAAATTATATCAACTGACCATGACACGATGTTTATTGTCACTTTTGATTGTTCTGACCACATTCACCGTTTCCGCAAAATCTAAAATTCCGTCAGAGAAGGATTTCGTCGGATATCTATTCACTTATTTTACAGGAAACAATAATGAAAAAGAGGAGGAAGCCATTCGTTTTGCTTTGAGTGATAATGGTTTTGACTATAAGGCGTTGAATGGAAACCGACCTATTATTAAATCATCACTGATCAGCGAAACCGGCGGCGTTAGGGATCCTCATATTCTGCGTGGTCCCGACAACTGCTTTTATATGGTTGTGACAGATATGGTAAGCGCAAGAGGATGGGATTCTAACAGAGGAATGGTTTTATTGAAATCCTGCGATCTTATCAACTGGACGCATTCAGTGATCAATATTCAGAAAAAATATAGCGGACAAGAGAATCTCAAGAGAGTGTGGGCACCTCAGACAATCTATGATCCAAAAGCGAAAAAGATGTTGATCTATTGGTCGATGCAACATGGCGACGGTCCGGATATTATTTATTATGCTTATGCTAATAAAGATTTCACAGATATTGAAGGAACTCCCAAACCGTTTTTCCTGCCTAAAGACGGAAAGTCGTGTATAGACGGGGACATTGTCTATAAGGATGGTATTTATTACCTCTTCTATAAGACGGAAGGTCATGGCAACGGCATTAAAGTTGCGACAACAAAAAATCTTACGTCTGGAAATTGGACTGAATATCCGGATTATAAACAACAGACAAAAGAGGCTGTTGAAGGTGCCGGCACATTTAAGCTTATTGGTCAGGATAAATATATTCTGATGTATGATGTATATATGAAAAAAGGTTATGATTTCACGGAATCAACCGACCTACAGCATTTCAAGAATGTTGAGCGTCCCGTAAGCATGAATTTTCATCCGCGTCACGGCACGGTTATTCCTGTAACGGCAGAAGAAATCAAACGCCTCAAGGATAAGTGGGGAGATCCAGACAAGGGAATCAACTCAGCCTCTGTGAGCAGCCCGGATGGCAAACTGCGTGTGGATGTAAGCATGAACAATGGCGAGCCGGTCTATAATGTATTCTATGATGGAATAGAGATGCTCGAGAATTCGCCTCTCGGAATCGTGGCTGACTATGGTGATTTCTCAAAAAATCTGAGAATGATTGCCCGTCATGACAATGAATGGCACACAGCTTATTCTAATGAAAGAATTAAGAAATCGAACGTGAAATTTGATGCAAATTCTCTTACATGTGAGTTTAAGAATCCTAAAGGTGACAAGATGAGCGTAGAGTTTGTGGTTTCGGATAACGATATAGCTTTCAGATATAATCTTGCAAGACCTAAAGAAACCGGGGCTGCAAGAATAATGTCAGAAAAAACAGGTTTTCATCTTCCTTCTTATGCCACTGCTTTCCTGACTTCGCAGAGCGATGCAATGATTGCATGGAAAAGGACGAAACCGAGCTATGAGGAAGAGTATATAATTGATGCTCCTCTCGACACAAAATCACAATATGGACATGGTTTTACGTTTCCCGGATTATTCCGTGTAGGAAATAACGGCTGGGTACTGTTAAGCGAGACTGGGGTTGATCGCACATACTGCGGTTCGAGACTGACTGATCAGACCGATGGCGTCTTCTCAATTGCGTTCCCGATGCATGAGGAAAATAATGGTAACGGCACAATTGAGCCTGCATTTGCATTGCCCGGTTCAACACCCTGGAGAACTATAACAGTTGCGAAGGATCTTGCGCCTATCGTAGAGACTACGGCTCCTTGGAATACGGTGTCTCCACGTTATGAATCCGCCAACACATATGAGCCAGCAAAGGGAACTTGGAGCTGGATTGTTTGGCAGGATAACAGCATCAATAAAAAGGATATAAAGAAATATATTGATCTCGCAGCTGCAATGGGATATCCTTATACGCTTATCGACAATTATTGGGATAAAAATATTGGACGAGACGGGATAGTAGAGCTCATAGAATATGGTAAAGCCAAGGGAGTGACTCCACTCTTGTGGTATAGTTCAAGCGGCTATTGGAATGATATTGAGCAGAGTCCTATAAATATTATGGACAATCCCATAACACGAAAGAAGGAGATGGCTTGGCTCAAAAGTATTGGCGTGAAGGGAATAAAGGTGGACTTCTTTGGGGGTGATAAACAGGAAACCATGCGTCTGTATGAGGATATATTGAGCGATGCTGATGATCACGGACTAATGGTGATATTCCATGGCTGCACTTTGCCAAGGGGGTGGGAGCGCATGTATCCCAATTATGTCGGCAGTGAGGCTGTACTCGCTTCTGAAAACATGATCTTCAACCAGCATTTCTGCGACAAAGAGGCGGAGAATGCAACTCTTCATCCGTTTATCAGAAACACTGTAGGAGCGATGGAATATGGTGGAACATTCCTTAACAAACGTCTGCATAAAAGTAATGAAAAGGGGAATATACGTCGCACATCGGATGCATTCCAGCTTGCCTTGGCTACTATCTATCAGAGTCCGGCACAGAATTTCGCACTGACACCCAATAATCTTGAAGATGCATCCCCAATAGCTCTTGACTATATGCGTACGGTTCCGACTAAATGGGAAGACACTAAATATGTTGCAGGTTATCCCGGAAAATACGCTGTGATTGCCCGCAAGAGTGCCGGGAAATGGTATGTGGCTGGCATAAATGCAGAGAAAGAGCCCGTTGCGCTTGATCTTGATCTGGATTTCTTAGGTTCCGGAGATGCGGTGATTTATTCAGATGGCGATAATGAAACCTTGCTCAAAGAGAACGTGTCTTTAAAGAAAGATAAGAAGAAAGGAGTGAGGTATTCAATCACGCTTCCTTCCGAGCAAGGATTCGTAATAGTGAAATAACAATCTATATTGACGATTATGTTTAGATCTATAATGAAAGCGGCTGCAGGTGTCTGTGCACTTGCGGCTGCTTTTTCCGCAAATGCCGAGAATGTAACGGTTTCTCAAATGGATTCTGTCTATCTTTTCTCATATTCAAAGCCTAATGGGAAAAGCGGATTGCGAATGGCATGGAGTGAGGATGGAAAGAATTGGGAATCAATATGCGATCCTGCGGGAAACTCGAAATCAGGATATGATTTCGTGTCATCTGATTTCGGTCCCTGGGGAAGTCACAAGACAATGTTCGAGCCTCGTTTGTATAAAACGTCAGGCGGATGGATGGCAACATGGTATGTTTCCGATAAAAGGGAGACAATCGCATCTGCCGTTTCTAAGGATCTTATAAATTGGAAGCCACAGAGATACGCAACAAAAGATGATTCTTGTAAGTTGGGATATTGCGGTCTTGTCGGAAGCGAAGCTGGAGAAATTGTTTTGAATGGCAAGAATGTAAAAGGGGGTGTAATAAAAATTCCGACTTCGGTTGTGAATTCATTGCTTTCTTATGTAAAAGAGCGCGGAATCAAGACGCGTCTGGAAGGGGAGCTGATGAAAGATGATGCAGCAAGATTTGCCAATCTTAAAAACTTAACAGCACATATCTCACATGATAAAAACAAATCTCCGTTAAAAATCAGCGATAAGCTTATCGGCATATTCTTTGAGGATATCAGTTATGCAGCTGATGGGGGTCTGTACGCGGAAATGGTTCAGAACCGCGATTTTGAATATGATTATAGCGAAAACCATAAGAAAGGGTGGGGACCATCTTATTCATGGAGTCTTTGCGATTTTGCCGGAAATCCCGTAAAGATGACATTTATGGATAAGGACCCGATACATCCGAATAATCCACATTATCTCAGTATCAATAATTTTAAGCAAACCCTAAGACTGAAAAATGAAGGCTTCGACGGAATCTCTGTAAAGAAAGGAGAGAATTATGTTTTCTCAATGTTTGTAAGATTGCCGGGGAATCAGGGTAAGAGAGTTTTCAATGTCAGTCTTATTTCAAAGGACGGAGCTGTGATTGGTTCTGAAAAAATAACCGCACGCGGAACAGGATGGCAGAAGATAGAGGGAAAGATAAAGGCAAAATCGACACAATCCGGCGCGCATCTCTCAATCGAAATACCAGCTAAAACCGATTGCGATCTTGACATGATTTCATTATTTCCCGTGAACACATATAAAAACAGGAGCAATGGTTTGAGGAAAGATATTGCCGAAACACTTGCTGACCTAAAACCTCGTTTTGTGCGTTTTCCGGGCGGATGTGTTGCTCATGGCGATGGATTAGACAATATATATGACTGGAAAGGATCTATCGGACCACTTGAAAGCCGGAAACCGTTGAGAAATCTTTGGAACTATCATCAGACTCGCGGTCTGGGCTATCATGAATATTTCTTATTCTGTGAGGATCTGGGTGCGGAACCGCTTCCTGTATTGGCTGCCGGCGTGCCATGTCAGAATTCAGGCAGAGCGCATTCTCATTCTGTCAATGAGATTACAACTCTTGGACAGCAGTGTGGCATCCCGATGTCTGAAATGGATAAGTACGTTCAGGATATATTGGATCTGATTGAATACGCTAATGGAAGCGAGGATACGGAATGGGGGGCGAAACGCGTTGCGGCAGGTCATCCAAAACCTTTTAATCTTAAGTATCTGGGAATAGGGAATGAAGATATGATAACGGAAGTGTTTGAAGAACGCTTCAAATATATTCATGACATTATCAAACAGAAACATCCTGAGATTACGGTCGTAGGCACGGTTGGTCCATTCTTCGAGGGATCGGATTATACCGAAGGATGGAAATTTGCCAAAAAGGAAGATGTGGCAATGGTTGATGAGCACTATTACGTTGCGCCGGGCTGGTATCTCAATAATCGGCATTATTACGATAATTATGACAGAAAGGGGCCCAAAGTTTATCTTGGGGAATATGCATCGCATATGCCCGATAGAAAGAACACTCTCGAGGCAGCTCTTACCATTGCACTATATCTTACGGATGTAGAGAGGAATGCGGATGTTGTGGAAATGACTTCATATGCTCCTCTTTTAGCCAAGGATGGACATTACAACTGGCGCCCTGATCTTATATTTTTTAATAATGATTCGATTCGCCTAACTCCTGATTATTACGTTCAGAGAATGTATGGCAATAATTCCGGCAGTCATTACATCTCAAGTTCTATCTCCCTTTCAGATTCATCCGAAGATGTGAAAAAACGCTTTGGGGTTTCGCATGTGATAGATGATGAAACGGGAGACCTGATAGTGAAGATCGCGAATCTTTTGCCGGTTGGCGTAATGGTTTCTGACGATTTGCAGCAACACGTATCGGGAGATG
>DAWBVG010000494.1:0-2548 GCA_052279865.1 Muribaculaceae bacterium | reverse complement strand
ATATGGTGGAGCGCGTCAGGCTCGATACCGTAACCGGTATCCGCCACAGATATGCAGACATATTTATTTCCCTCCGATGCTTCATGGCGGAGAGATATCGTCACCGTCCCCTCAGGAGTATATTTCACCGCATTGCTGAGAAGATTGTTCATGATGGTGGAGATGACATCAGGATCGAAATACATCTCGCTCCCCTCTTTATCCACATCGATCACATATTTCACTTTCCCGTTGCGGTTAAGTTCCTTGTATCTCAGAGCGATTTCCGTGATATGCTCCCCCAGATTGCGGCGGCATACACAAAGTCTCCGGTTTTGAGTCTCCGTCTTGCGGAATTCAAGTATCTGGTTTATCAGGTTAAGAAGCCGCAATGTGCTGCCATGTATTATCCGTATCTTCTCTTTAAACTTCTGAGGTGTTTCCTCATCGGTAACAAGATCCTCTAGAGGTCCGAGAATTAGTGTCAGAGGCGTTCTAAGTTCGTGAGTTATGTTTGTGTAGAAACGCAACCGTTCTTCGTTCAGTTCCGCCTCGTCTATCCCTTTCTTCCGCTCCACTTCCATCTCCGAACGCTTGTTCACTCGTTTTTTGTAATATTTCACCCACAACAGCACTCCGGCAATAACAATCACCACATACAACACCTTTGCCCACCATGTGCCCCATAACGGGGGTGTAACGTTAAGTGTCATGGAAGCCATTGTAGTGTTACTCCAATCCTCATCCGGGAGACGTGCCCTTACCTTGAAATTGTATTTACCCGGAGGGAGATTCCGATATACAACATAATTATCGCGCATCGGCATGCTCCAATCAGAATCAATGCCATCGAGCATTACTGCATATTCCACAAGAGGAGATAATGCAAAATCCGCCACCGAAAATACAATTTTCACTGAAGAATCATACCTTATCTTCAACGCACCGTCAGGAAATTTAACACCACCGTTCTCAAGACCAGCACCGGTATGATCTATGTTTACGCTCTCTACTATCATCACATCTCCGGCATTACGTTTTGTGTGGATGAATTCCGGAGAAAAGATGCACGCTCCCATCCCACCTCCGAAAATCATGTTCCCCCGGTTGTCGATAGCTACTGCACGATCATTAAAATTCGGAAGCTCCGAACCTGAAGAGAAATCCTTGAATTCTCCGGTTTTGCGTATCCATACATGTAAGCCCGTATCTGTTGCAAGCCACATGTTGCCGTTCTTGTCTTCAGCTATGGCACGCATATTTCCTCCGACCTTTACACCGGGATGATTGAGCCTTATGGTTTTCAAACCTTTATCCGTGTTTTCGAAGAGATTCATCGAATCATTTGTAAGTACCCATATGCAACCTTTTGAGTCCATATACATGCTTCTGACAACCCCACTTTTAAGTTGTTTGGGATGAATGTGCAACGCCTTGGAGAAAGTGCCGTCAAAAATAAATATTCCGTTTCCAAACGTACTCACCCACAATCTGTTTTTTGAATCCCGAAGCAGTCCGGTTACAGAAAGTGTAGTTAATATTTTCTTCGGTCCTTTCAGAAATTCCGCTTTCCCATCCTTGTATCTCAAGATTCCTTCCGAACAACCGATAAGCGTTCCGCCCGCAGGGTCATTGAAGATTGCATTTATCCCTATATCGGGACGACCGATATCCACCCTCTCGAATCGTCGGGATGAGCGATCAAGACGAAGCAGACCGTCATCATAAAGACCCACAAGAAGATCCCCGTCTCCGCGCCCCAAAGTGGTTACACGCGAGTACGGGTGCGAAAGATCGGTAGTAAACTCTATCACATCTTCTATTTTTCCATCGCGCCAGAGCGCAATGGAGTTTGTACCGCCCAGTAATGTTGCCCCATCAGTATCTGTAAATGCCGACCATATCACACGGTTGTCGAAACCCTCTGTTGCGGTGCTGAAATAAGGAAGCATCGCGAATGGAGAACTCATATGACTGAAAAAAGCCAGCCCAGTGCCGTAATTGCATATCCATGTGTTTCCGAAAGAATCCTCATGGATGGCACGCACATTACCATTGGAAATTCCCCTGCCGCTGTCTGGACTTACATTTATGTTATGAAAAGAAAGATTTTCCGGAGTTCCAACTGTCAGATCTGTAGGGTTAAAGATACTTATGCGTCCCATATCACATCCGACCCATATTTTACCATCCGAATTCTCATTTATGGTAAAAACCCTATTACCGGCAATTGATGTCGGATTAGCGGGATCATGAAGGAAAGTATGAAAGGTCTCGCGCTCAGGTATGAAAAGAGATAGTCCATGATTCGATGCGAGCCATATGTTTTTATGGGAGTCGACAAAAACAGAATGGATTATTCCCTGAGGGATACCATTCTTTTTACCGGGAATATGGCTGTAAGTCTTGATTCTCTTATCCGCAATATCCATAATTGATATCCCCTCTTTGTTATGGGCTATCACAAGATGACCGCGTCCGTCATCGGCTATCGATATAAAGGATTCCGGCAGCCCATTTATATCTTTATTTAAATAAAATGTTTCCACCCCTTCCGGAGAAATATGGA
>DAWBVG010000493.1:2781-3126 GCA_052279865.1 Muribaculaceae bacterium | reverse complement strand
GGATTACCATTGTTTGCAACATGTGCGATATTCTTTGCGTTGAACATAGCTTTCATAGGTTATTATCAGAGTATTGAGAAAGCGGCTGTTTCAACGGTCTATACGCTGCTTAGAGGAGTAGTTTTTCTTGTGCCAAGTTTTATTCTGTTACCCCGCGTGGCTGGGGTTGCAGGTCTATGGCTCGCCATACCTGTGGCAGAATTCCTGACCTGCATCCTCATTTATTCACGCTATTTTGTCACGCATCGGTTAGCTTCGTAATAGAGAACGTTATCGACCTCCGGCTGTAGAACGGTCTGTATCTGCGTTGGCATCAATGATTTTTTGTGCACCGCGTTTTTGTCT
>DAWBVG010000493.1:0-2752 GCA_052279865.1 Muribaculaceae bacterium | reverse complement strand
GATATGGAATACGCATATCCAGACGCATATGCTGCTCATTGCTGTTCCATTTGCTTAATGACATGCTTCCCTGGTCGTATTTGCCAAAAGGCATGATGATGCCGGCGCTGAACTGCCATGATTTCCAGTTGTAGCTCAAATCTATGATATTGAGATCTTCTCCCCATGAAATTTTTTCTCCCCATAGATCGCGTTGCGAACGGATATACTGACCTGAGAGAATAAATCCCCAGTGCATAAGCTGTATGGAGACATTTCCGCTCCATGCATTGTTATGATGTGAATAGGTCTCACCTCGCATACGTTCCATTCTATATTGTAGATATCCGCTCGCCGTAAGCCAGTTTGGGATAATCTCGATTTGGGGGGCAAGGAAGAACGACAAGTTCTGCAGACCTCTGCTGTTTTCGTATGTAGTGATAAGACGATCACCTTCCCATAGAAGGATAGGGGTAATTGCATTTGGAGAGGTGAAAGCCCTGATGCCGAAAGAGCCGCTTACACGCGGGAGATTGAACCCATAACGAAAAGTAAGCATATATGAATTTGCTGTTTTCAGATTCTGATTCCCTACGCGCCATTGAAAGCCGTCGAGTTGTTGCGGAACAATATTTGTTTCAGCCAAGGTAGGTGTAGATTGCCATGATGTGAAGTTGAGCCTGAAGTTATGATTTTGGTTCAGTGAATATGTAATTGTTGCCTGAGGACGAGGACTCCACGAATGATTTCCCTGATTTGATTCTTTGAAAAGGAAGTCGGTGTATTGTAGCCCCATCCCTGCTGTTGCGGTCCATTTGCCGAAACGGTGGAAATATTCTGCAAAGAGGTAAATCTTATCCTGACGCTGGTGGAATATCAATCCGTTTAGGTTTTCATATTCTGAGCGATTACGGTTTGCCGTGTATGTTGCGCCGGCAGTGAAGCGGGCGTTATTCCAGTTCTTGATATAATCCGCTTCTATGGCGTATGCCTGATTTCTGTCCCGGATGTTTGTGTGTATGTCGTTAAGGTAGGCAGCCTCGCCAGGTAGCTGCTCTATATAATCTGACCAAGAACGACCGAAATACATTGAAGCATTGAAGTCTACAACCAGCATCTGTTTGCGGGCGAAATTCTGTTGCAGATAAAGAGACAGTGAGGGATAGTTTCCTTTATCGCCATAGCGTTCGGTGAGCAGAATGTCATCATTGTCGTTGCTTAGCGACATAATACCATTATATTCAGTTCTGTTGTTCAAATTTTGGCGATTGGTGAACTGAGCCATAAAGACAGTTGTGTCAGGTTTGATGTAACTGTAAGACGCAAAATAATAAGGCTGAGTGTTATCTAAACCCCCGGATCGCGGTGTTTCCGTTCGGGAGAGAGTAGAGCCATCGGGATAGGTAAAGGTCTCTTTGTAGTCGCGATAAATTTTTAAGTTTTCCGTTAGCTTGCAGCTCGCATACACTTCCCACTGGGAAGATCCGATATTGAATTTTGCATCAGCCATATAAAAGCCCCATGCTTCGTTAAGGGCAGGTCGCGCCTGACTTTGAAATGACCCACCGATAGTAGGATTCGTCACAATAAAATTCAGAACGTAGTTGGCACCTCCGTAACGCAACCCCGGATTGTCAATCCATTCCACCCGTTTGATGGTTTCAGGCAAGAGAGCCCGCACTTGATCGATGGTGGATTCACGTCCGTTGATGCGAACCTGAACTGACTGACCGGCAGCTTGAATTGTACCCAAAGCATCACTTACGTTAAGTGAAGGTATCATAAGATTGTTTAGAAGCTGCATGCCGTTCTTTGCATTTTCCACAGCACTTTTGGACGGATGGTAAACATCCATATCCGCTTTGCGGATAACTTTGGGTGCCTCAATAACAAACTCATTGAGGTCATGCACAGAAACGGAATCTGTTGCTTCGGATTGAGCCATTGAAATCAAAGGGCAGGAGAGGGTAAGTAATAAGGCAGTAGATATAGTTTTCATAATGAATTTATCACCGTTTTAAAGTGATCACTTATAATGACACAAAATTACTACCTTCTGTGACAACAAATCTCAACATATGTTGAAAAATACCTCAGCCTCTGGATAAAATTGGATCAGCGTTCCGCACGGTTAAGTAACATACAAAACGTGATATTTTAATAATATCTATTTGACGATCAGTGTTTAAACAGATGTTGACCATTTCGTTGATTACAACGAAATGGTCAACAGAATTTGAGCTGATATTTCTATGTGGTTTACCGAGGTTCGAGGCAGGCGTCGAGGGCGGATGCGAGGGCTGTGCGGTCAAGATCTCTGCCGATGAAGACGAGCTTGATCATGCGGTCGCCGTATTCTTCATCCCAGTCACGACGAAGTCCGGGTTCTCTTTCCATCATTACCATCAGTTCTTCTTCCGGAGCAGTGGCATACCAATAGCCGGCTTCCTTAAGATTCTTCTGGATGCCTGCCTGTTCGAAAAGAAGTGACATGTCACGATTATGGCTGAAATAGAGCACTCCCTTCGTGCGTATGATGTTCGATGGCCAGTCGAGATTCACAAATCTGTCGAATTTCTCGAAATTGAATGGCTGCCGACGGAAGTATACGTATGTTCCAATGCCATATTCCTCAGCTTCTCCCTCTCCTTCATGGTGATGATGATGGTGATGATGATCATGATCGTGGTGATGCTCCTCATGTTCGTGATGATGATGCTCGTGTTCATGTTCATCTTCGTGTTCATGGTCGTGATGTTCATGCTCTTGAAGC
>DAWBVG010000492.1:0-1813 GCA_052279865.1 Muribaculaceae bacterium | reverse complement strand
GCTCGTGTTCATGTTCATCTTCGTGTTCTTGGTCGTGATGTTCATGCTCTTGAAGCTGCTCTTCAGCCGGTTTTTCAATCTCGTGGACCCAGGTGGCGGAGGTGGCAACAGATTCGAAGTCGAAAAGATGCGTGTTGATAAGCTCATTTAAGTCAACATCGCAGTAATCACATTCGATGATTTCAGCTTTAGGTTGCAATGCGCGTATCACAGCTTTTATGTGTGCCGCTTCATCAGGTGTAACCTCTGAAATTTTATTCAAGAGGATAATATTGCAGAATTCAATCTGCTCGATGATCAGATTCTCAATGTCTTCTTCGTCGATATCCTCTTTTTCGAGATTTTCTCCACAACCGAATTCACTCTTCATACGAAGCGCGTCAACCACAGTAACAATGGCGTCAAGTCGCGGACGGATGATATCAGTGCGTGCCGGGTTTATCATCTGTTCCATAGAGCAGATGGTCTGAGCGATTGGCGCCGGTTCGCAAACGCCGCTTGCTTCGATCACGATATAATCGAAACGTGCGGATTCAATGAGGTCGGAAATCTGTTTTATAAGATCAGTGCGAAGCGTGCAGCATATGCAGCCATTCTGTAGAGCTACCAGGTCACCGGAATCATCCTGCCCGACGATTCCTCCTTTCTGGATGAGATCTGCGTCTATGTTTACTTCGCCTATGTCATTTACGATTACGGCAAAACGTATGCCTCGTTCATTTGTAAGAATATGGTTGAGGAGAGTGGTTTTGCCGCTTCCAAGATAGCCGGTAAGCAACAGCACCGGGATTTCGTTATTTTCTTTCATAGCTGATTCTATTGATAAATGGGACGCATCTGAGAGCGTCCCATTATTTATAACGTAGTAGTTTCGTTTTTTGATTAAGATAAATGTCTCTTTAGAGAGGCTACCGCATATGCGGGGATTTGCGGATCGTTTTCTATTTTATCCGCAAGTCCCGCAACAAACGGAAGATGTTTGAGAAGACGGAATGCCAGCATGTCGCCCTCTTCCGGGGTTATTACCGATAGAAGCAGTTCCAAAGCTTTCTTTTCAGTGACTTCTTCGCGGGGATAAAGATAAGTGGCGAGAATACGAGATTCCCTGACTTCCTTATCTTCCCATAACGCATCTGCCAATTCCATTGATGGCTGGAGTTCGCGGGCGATTGCAGCAATCTGTGGAATCTGGAGACCGAAAATCACCTTATATGGCATTCCCGCTTTCCGCAACGTATCTGCAATGATTCCGTTACGGAAAGTGTAGAAACTCTTTTTTATATCTTGCAATGATACCATCATTTTGCGGAGCAGGATTTAACGGATTTTTTTGTGAGCGGTGAATAATCGCGGCTCAGGCGCAACATCTGCTCAACATAATTCTCCGGATAGGATATTTCTATGTCGGTGATTTCACCGGCATTGTCGGTTACAGGAGTATAGACAGGGTTGATGAATCCGCGGTAGGGAGGAATGTCAAGAGTGGAGAATCTCTGAATAACTTCCTTGTGCAATTTCGGATCAATCTTGACTGCATACTTCTGTATGATATCGTTACCAGCCTTGTAATCGCCCTCGCTCTTGATACGCTGAATCTCAGCAAGAAGATTTCCGATCAGTTCTCTCATTTTGGCATAGTCATTGATCTTGACGTATGTCTTGCCGCCTTTCTTTGCAAGTTCAACAACGTCTTTGCCACCCTTGGCTTTCTTTTTGCCATGTTCGAGGACCCATTTGGCAATCAGCTGGCGGTTACGCATATGTGCCTCCTCAACATCATTGCCTAATTCTATACCTGTCTCTTATACACATC
>DAWBVG010000491.1:0-2071 GCA_052279865.1 Muribaculaceae bacterium | reverse complement strand
TTCAAAATTTAAATAAGCTCTGCATTTACTTATTATAAACTAATTTTCAATACTTACTTATGACAACTAAAAAGATATTATTGAGTGCAGCTATTGCAGCAGCCACAACATTCCAATGTTTTTCCTGGGGACAAAAAGGTCATGACACAGTGTGTTTCATCGCTGAAAATCATCTGACTCCTGCCGCAAAAGAGGCAGCGGAAAATCTGCTTGGCGGCAAATCAATTGTATATTATGCCAACTGGCTGGATAATGCGTCTCACACTCCTGAATTCGCATATTCCAAGACGTGGCACTACAAAAATATAGATGCAGATGAGACATTTGAGAATGCTCATTTGCTTGAGACCGGAGATATTGTGCGTGCGATTCGCGAACAAGCTCAGATCCTTTACAGCAAAGATGCTTCTGAAGAACAGAAATCCCTTGCTCTGAAAATGCTCGTGCATCTCGTTGGTGATATTCATCAACCAATGCATATGGGACATCGAAGTGACCTCGGTGGCAACAGATGGATGATAAAATATTTTAATGCTCCAAAGAATCTTCATTCCATATGGGACAGCAGTCTTCCTGAATCGGCTCATAAGTGGAGCTACACTGAATGGCAACAGCAGATTGACCGCGCCACTCCCGAGGAAGAGGCTGAAATCATAGCCGACGGAACGCCTGAAAAATGGGGGAAAGAATGCTACCTGATAGCTTCAGATATCTACAATACCACTCCTGAGGATTCAAAACTAAGTTATGATTATATAGCCAAATGGACTCCGGTGATCGAACAGCAATTCCTTCGCGGAGGTCTCAGACTCGCCGATCTGCTTAATTCAATTCTTGATCCTCACTACGTTGGAGCAAACAAGATTGTGGAAAAATAATGGAGTTTCCTAAACTAAACATTCCTTACTCTCCCCTTAAAGTAAAGGAACAGGATGGAATTGTAAAAGTATTCGACCCCCTTAGAGATAAACTCGTTGCCCTCACTCCGGAGGAATATGTGCGTCAGCAATTCACTGCATGGCTGCGCAATGCATTCCATTATCCTTCGTCTCTGATGGCAAATGAGATTGGAATTGAAGTTAATGCCACAAAGAAGAGATGTGATTCAGTCGTCTTTAACCGAGACGGCTCTCCACTCTTGATTGTTGAATATAAAGCTCCGGATGTAAGGATCACACAAGACACATTTGATCAGATTGTAAGATACAATATGGTTCTTCATGCCAGATATCTGATTGTGTCGAATGGTCTGAATCATTATTGTTGCGTGATGGATTATGCCAATAATTCTTATCATTTCATACCTTCAATTCCGGATTATAATGATTTAAACAGCGCTTTCAGCGCCAATTAGAATAAACCTGTTTTGTCTGAAATAAGTTATAATTATCTTGATCTTCTGAATCCACAGCAGCGAGCGGCTGTGGTTTATAAGGACGGTCCTTCGCTGGTAATAGCAGGTGCCGGTTCCGGTAAAACACGTGTCCTCACCTATAAGATTGTAGATCTATTAAACAATGGTTTTGAACCATACAGAATAATGGCTCTCACCTTCACCAACAAGGCTGCGCGAGAAATGAAGGATCGTATTTCAGCTCTTGTCGGTGATAAGATTGCCTCAAGATTATGGATGGGCACTTTCCATTCAATTTTTCTGCGCCTGCTGAGAGGAAATGCAGAGCTGATCGGTTTTAAACCGGGTTTCACCATATATGACACCACAGATTCAAAATCATTGATTAAAATGATTGTAAAGGAGTTGGTGCTTGATGATAAGATCTATAAACCCTCCACAGTAGCTTCAATAATATCAAATGCAAAAAATGCAATGGTCACTCCGGAGCAATATCTCCAGACCAAAGAGTTCTACGAGGCGGATCGCAAGGCAAAGCGCCCGATGATCGGACAGATATACAAGATCTATCGCGACCGATGTCATCGTGCCAACGCGATGGATTTTGACGACATCCTGTTTTACATGAATGAGCTTCTACGAGATCATCCAGATGTCAGAAGACATTATCAGGAATTTTTTAGATATATACTTGTCGATGAGTATCAGGATACCAAC
>DAWBVG010000490.1:0-2526 GCA_052279865.1 Muribaculaceae bacterium | reverse complement strand
GGCGGTCATAAGTTCCACTGTGTTGACGTAACCTATCGCAAACTGCTCGTTGCAGAGCTCATCGCTCAACTGTGCTGATTCAAGATTAGCTTGGGCGGCAATGAATCTTGCCTGTGCCGAACGAGTGTCGATATACCAGTTCTCCACCATCTGTGCGAGCTCCGTCTGTCTCTGGTCAATGTCGAGTTGAGCATTTAGCTGTTGTGCGCGGGCTCGTGCCGTTGCGGTTTTTGTCTTTTTGTTATCAAAGATCGGGATTGAGAGCGACAGTCCGATCTGCTCGTTGAGTGCCTGCTTCAGTCCGGTGCCGAAATTTCCTCCGGGAGCGTAATAGCCCGTGCCAACACCTGCGTTGAGGGCGATTTTAGGAGCGTGTCCCGCTTTCGCGATAGCAACGTCATATTCCGACGATTCCATCTCTTTCTCCAATCCTCGAATCTTTAGATCCGTGGCAACCGCCAATTTGTAGCTTTCATCAATGGGGGGAAGAGTGGCAAGCACCTGCTCCGCAGTCCACATCACGTCGGCAAGATCAATGTCTGCGTCAATGCCCAGTTCAAGAAGTTTCTTGAGCTCCATGCGACGCGAATCGTAGGTTGTCTGTGCGTTTACCAAAGAATAATGGTCTTGCTCATACTGGCTTTCCAGACGCGCATAATCTACGCGCGACATCTTCCCTGCCTCCATCAGCTGTTTGCCCCGCTCTGCCTGCGCAAGACTTACATTCTCGGCTTCGGCGTAAATATCGATAGCCTCTTTGGCGTAAAGGATATTTATGTAGACCTGTAGAAGATCTGTTTCAAGAGAGCGCATGATGTCGCCCGTATTGAGACGAGCTATTTCAGTCTGGAGTTTATCGCGCTTGATGGTATTCTCACGCACTCCCCCATTCCATACAGTCCATCCCGCATTGAGTCCATATGAACTGTTATAAGCGTTCTTGTCGCCATTAGAGAATGGAGCGTTGACATAGTTGTGAGATGTGGCGAAATCGAGCGACGGCTGCCATTGAGCCTGAGCCTCCTCAAGGTCGTAGGATGCCGTTTCTTCCGAGATACGGGATTTCTGCAGCGAGATATTATGCTCACGCGCATAATTCACGCAATCGGCATATGTCCACGTGTCAGCGTTCGCCGTTGTCGCAGGCAAGATTATCATGCCGCAAAAAAGGCAAACTGCAGTGATTACAGTCATGCTGTAAAAAGCGTGACCTGTCGGGAGTAATATTTTTGTAGAAATCAACTTTTCCATAAAAACACGTCGGATCTGACCTCTTAGTCAAATCCGACGCAATATTACTCCAATCTCCCCAACCCCCGAAATTTATTCAACCAATCGCCCCTACCGTCCCACGAATCCAATATATCGAATGTACATTAAGAAGTGAACGCGGATGATCACAGCTCGAAATTGATTTGATTAAAACTTCGAAAGTTCGCTGATTCTTATTGAATGCCAGTCTGTGGAAATCGATGGAGATGCGGTTACGGCAGGTCTTTGTGACTTGTTGTTGGCAACTACCGATATGCGGTTTACATTATTAGTAACATCCTCTACGAGCTGTCCGATAGTAACACGCCCTTTTGTGTCTTGAAGACTCTTCAGGAGAAAATAAGTGAAGAGTCCATGACCTTGTTCATCGTATTTGGATGCGGTCTGATCTTCCTGCGATGCGGAGATCATCACCACGTTGCCTCGGTTGACATTATGAGGTTTTACCTTCAGTGCCACACCTCGTTCCGATGACAGCATCGCACCGGAACGCACTGCACCGGAAAAACAGGCATCAAGAAGCACTAATGTGATTTTGGAATCAATGGCACCAAGTTCATTGGCAAGATCATTCATTGAAAGGGCTGTTGAGACATTTGATCCATAACCATCGACCGGTAGTAGATAACCGTTTTGATTGGCATCGTCCGGCAAACCATGACCAGCATAATAGACAATAAAAGATGCATCTCCATTATATGCTTTGCCAACACTTTTCATCCAATCGATTTCATTCCGGATGTCATTGAGGGTGGCATCCTCTATGTGATGAATGTGTTTATCTGATAATCCTAATGTGCGACGTAAATAGTTGGCTACGCTGCGTCCGTCGTTGAGCGCATATTCCACAGATGCCACCCGACGATAGTTCTCATTGGAAATAATCACTGCAAAAGTATTGGCATTTGCTGTTTTATTACCCTCCGGAATGTCTGTATCAACGTCAGAAATATTTCCTACAACAACTTTTTCATGTCTGATAGTGCTCCCGGGTGTGTTTCCGCTATCAGATGCTTCCGGTGCATCTATTTCTATCGGCTTGAAATTGAATGCGATCTCCGGAATCGAATATTCCGTTGCGCTTCCGCGTTTGTAGTAATATGCTTGTTTGGCTTTGCCTTTATTGGGTCTGAACGCAACGCCAGCCAATATAAGCTCGTCATTTTCGATCGCATATGCTGGTATCGCTGCCACTTTTAGCCAGTCTTTCTTGAATTTTGGGGCATCTTTTACCGGTACCGGTACGAACATATC
>DAWBVG010000489.1:0-4034 GCA_052279865.1 Muribaculaceae bacterium | reverse complement strand
TTCACCAAGTTCCTGACCATAATAGATCATGAACGGTCCCCTTGAAATCATTGCGCTCACCACTAATGAAGGCACTACCTTCGCCGGATCATCAGCATATTCGCGCGAGGCAAACCTAACCTCATCGTGATTCTCAAGGAAATTAAGCATGCTATCACCTATTCCGTCTACGCGCTGCCAGCAGCTTGTAAGCTGTGCTGCTGAAATGTTGTATTTCTCAATACCCACCAACGTGTCATATAGGTTCACCTTATCATAAAGATAATCGAAATGGCAATAATCAAGGAATGACCTATAAAGATTCACATCATAGATCTCCCCTATGAAAACCACATCCGGATAATCCTTCTTAACCTGAGGAATTGCCCAATGCCAGAATTCCTGCGGCACCATAAACACCATATCACACCGGAATCCGTCGACACCTTTTTTTGCCCAGAACCTTAATATATGGAGCATCTTCAACCAAGTGTCGGGCGCCGGATCAAAATGGCGGGAATGATCACCTGGATCGTATCCATAGTTCAGTTTTACAGTCTCATACCAGTCGTTACGATGACAAAATGCCGTGAAGCAATCATTACCGGTGGCTTTTGCAGGAAATTCCACATATGGAACAGTTCCTTCTGAATCCAAAGGAAAATCCGGAGAGAATTGCTGATTGACTATATAATAATAGTTATTTGATGCACTAAAAAACTTGCTATAATCATCATCATTGCCAAAATCCTTTACGCCTGCCGGCGCAACATCGGAATGATAAACTCTCGCTGTGTGATTTGGCACAAAGTCTATAATCACTTTCATGCCCTGCTGATGAATGCGTTTCACAAGAGCTTCAAACTCTTCCATGCGATGCTCCACATCTTCGGCAAGCGACGGAGCCACATCGTAATAATCCTTGATAGCGTAAGGAGAACCAGCCTCTCCCTTCACAACGTTGGGATTATCTGCAGGAATCCCTGCGAAAGCAGTTTTCGTGGCCATCTCTATTACCCCGGTGAGCCAAATGCAGTTTACTCCTAAGTCTGCTACCGATTTCAGAACTTTGGGCGTCAAATCGTTAAATTTACCCGAACCATTCTGTTCATATGTTCCTCCCTGCACGCAATTAGCGTTCATATTTGTAAAAATACGAGGAAACACTTGATACATAATTAATTTTTCTTTCATAGGTCAGTTCGACAATATTTCATGATTTGGTATTCTTATATTACAATCTTTTCGAGCACCTTGCACGCCGCATCATAGCCGATTGTGACATTTCGCCGCAAACTCGTAAGATCGAATGTTTTGGAATGCGACATCGCCTGAGGCATGATTACGTAATCACAAAGTTTAATATCCTGAAGCACATTCGCCTTGCTCATAAGCTGGAATGAACGTTCCGCAATATCAAGCAGTGAATGTTTATACTTGTACGTACGATTCAACGGACTGCAATTACTTCCTATAAGCACTTTACAATAGTCACGTATCGCCCAGGCGGGGAGATTTCGAAGCACTCCTCCATCAACATAATGAGTACCGTTGATCACTACCGGACGAAAAATTATCGGAATACTGCAAGAAGCAAGTACGCGGGGCACAATTTCTCCTTTACACCATCCAACAGATGTGCCTTTATCAAAATTTGTGGCGCAAACTATTGTGGGAATCTTCAAATCCTCAAGATTTTTTACAGGCAGCCAGCTTTCAATCATTTTACCGAATTTATCAAGCCTGAAAAATCCGGATGTAGGCACAGAAAACTCAGTGAAGTCCGCAAATTTCTGAGATTCGGCAAAACACTCTATCATATCATGCGGAGAAAGTCCAGCGCCGTAAAGCACAGCAGCTACCGAGCCGGCAGATACCCCAGACAGAATCTCCGGTTTGATTCCGAATCTGTCAAAAGCCGTGATCACTCCGATATGGGCGAAGCCACGCGCCCCACCTCCTCCAAAAGCGACCCCATATTTGGGAATCTTACGAAGTCCCGCATATTCGAGAATCCCCTCTATTGATACATTACTCAACAATGCCATCCTAAAACTTTATTTATTTACTTATAACACTTGTGTCCTTCTTTTCTTCCTCATTTTTAGCTTTAATTTTCTTTTTCTTGCGAGTGAGAAATGTAAAAGGATTATCAAAATCTCGTCGATAGATCACTCCTATTCCCTGCGTGGTCAACGCTGACCTCAAGTAATAGTTCTGGTCGTTAAAGTGATTATATGCTTTTAGACGAAGATTTCCGTTCTTGTTTAGCAGATATTCGATATCAAAATCACCGACGAAAGTTGATTGCGATGTTGCACGGTCTCGATATCCGAAATTTCCATTAATGAGCAAACGGTTATCAAGGAGCCTGGACGATAATGCCACATCAACCTCCATATCTGAAAAATCACCCTTGTCAGAACGGAAAGAGGGTGCAAGAGTTACCTTATCAGTAAGCTGCCCCATAAAACTCGACAGTTGTGATGACAATGTTGAAGAAGCTACAGATGCCAGTTCTCCGCTACCGTTGCTTGTGCCTCCCATATATTCCGGAGTATAAAATCTGTTGAGAGCGAGCAGATAAATTATCTGTCGGTTCATCATGTCATCCGTAGAGATTATACTTTTCACTTTTCTCTCAACATCCTGCGTCAAAGTCGGCAAGGCTATATCAAAAGTTATTTCCGGACTTCTCATATCGCCATGTACCTTTAGCAATGCATCAACAGGCACATTGGTGCGGTTGAGATCCCTGTCGGTAGAAAAGCTCTTATCGAGATCAGAAAGATTGGTGTTGACGCGATATGCGGCTGTTATGTCAAGCACACCCTGCAGCGGATCCCCATTGAATGATATGTTACTTCCGGAGTTGATTTTGAAATCACGCAGAATCAGATCCTGAAGACTGAAATTATAATTTCCTTCCGCCAAGGTATATTTACCATATATCTGCATCTCATCAGCATCCGTGTCATAGGTTATCTGCATGGGTCCCTCTCCGCGTGCCGTGATCTTATCTCCGGCTTTAGGATCCATCACCAAAGTCAATTTTGCAGCAGGAGTGACACTGCATCGAATGTCCATCGTGAAGAGCGAAGATCGGTCTTCAGTTGGCACGGGCAATGAGTTTTTAAACTTCTGCTCAAGATCAATCGTTCCCTGAATAGCTTCGAGAGCCGCTTTCTTTTTATCGGTGAAAGTCAAAAACTCGTAATCCGCCGCCGTCTGAGTTTCACTTAAGACAAACGTAAAATCGCTATTGGGAGATGTCGAGACATCAAGCATCATTGAGACGATACCCGGTCTTCCTCTCAACACTCCCCCGCCGGAAGCAAAAATTTTACCATACCAGTCGGGATTTATTTTGTTGTTGGTATCAAAACAGAGAAGATTGCGTGCATCCGTTAGCCGGAATTCAAATTCCGGTTCATGGAAATAATGATGCTTCACAAAACCTTTCAGCAACGCAGAGTTTCCATATTTATCGTAGAGTCTGAAAGAGGGAATGTCTATATATCCTGGACGGATTTCAACAGAATCTGTGCCATGATAATATACGTTGGTATAATCAACCTTCATACTGATTGAGTCAGCAAGAACCTTCCCTTTCAAATCAATATCTTTGAATGTACCATAAAGTTTCACGCGACCCGAGGCTTCTCCACCGACATCCGAAGTAAACGCAGACATGAATGGCTTCAGAAATTCTATATTCACATGATCTGCGAGCATATCAAAAGAGAGAGAGTCTCGGGTAACGAATACACCACCACCTATCAAAGCAACTCTTCGCTGTCCTTTACGGATATCGGCATTTATAGCAACCTTCTTACTATCATTCACCCAATGACTCTCAAGATTACCGTCTCCAAGAACAGCGCCATTATAACTCAAATCCTTGACGAAAAGACGTTCTGTTCGCAACACGGGCACCTTCGTAAATAAATCGGAAGCAAGTATTTCTCCGGTTGCTATTCCTCCGAAATTCACATAATTTATATTCAATGCCTCGAATATGTAGCTAAGGTCTATACCTGTCTCTTATACACATC
>DAWBVG010000488.1:0-2881 GCA_052279865.1 Muribaculaceae bacterium | reverse complement strand
TTGAGCCAGATACGCATACTGTAGTCTGCACCCATCACCATCGCTTCACCAACACCGGATACACGTTTGATAACCGGGATGATGTTGATTGCCATGTAGTTTTCGATAAACTCTTCGGAATATTTACCATTGGCGTCGTAAACGTTAAATACCATAAGCATTGAGCTTTGGCGTTTCTGAGTGATGACACCTACCTGGTTAACTTCAGCGGGTAGAAAGCTTGCAGCTTTGGCAACGCGGTTCTGAACATCGACCGCTGCCATGTCTGGATCCATTCCAGGTTTGAAGTAAACAGTTATCGAAGCAGAACCATTGTTAGCAGCTGAAGAATACATGTAATCCATATTCTCAGCGCCATTTATCTGCTCTTCAAGCGGTGCGATAACTGAATTCAATACACTCTGTGCGTTAGCACCAGTATATGTTGTTGACACCTGGATGGTTGGAGGTGCGATATCCGGATACTGTTCGATAGGGAGAGAGGCGAGACCAAGAATACCGAATATTACGATAAATATCGAAATAACGGTTGAGAGTACTGGCCTGTTTATAAATGTTGATAAATTCATTGCTCAGTAAATTTATTTCTTAGGTTTGATAACCATATCATCCTTGACTGTGATTCCAACTCCTTCGGTTACGATTACGTCACCGGGTTTCAGTCCACCCGTTACAATATAATTCTTGCCATCGTTTTCTGATGCGATTTGTATAGGTGTTGAATGAACTTTGCTTGAATCGCCAACAACATAACAGAATTTCATATCCTGAATTTCGTATGTGGCATTCTGAGGAATTAGGATAGCGCTGCTACGGGTAGAGGGAATAAGAACCTGACCGCTATTACCACTTCGCAACATTCCTTTCGGATTTGGGAAAATAGCTGTTGCTGATGCTGCTCCTGTTGACGGATCAATAACGCCAGATATGGAAATAATTTTGCCTGGATACTCATAACGCTCGCCGTTTGCAAGGAGGAGTGTAACAGCAGGCATTTGTGCTATAGCTTCTTCAAGTGAGCGGCTGCCATTGTCTGTCATGTTCAGAATGTCCTTCTCGTTGAGAGAAAATGTCGCCCTCATGTCGCTGCTGTTGGAAAGGACAGTCAGGAGTGTCGAAGGAGAAACGAGTGAGCCTTCACGGAAATCAATTTTTCCGACAATACCGGCTGCCGGGGCGGTGACAACAGAATATGATAAATTCTTACGTGCGTTTACGAGATTAGCCTGAGCCTGATTCAGCTGAGCTTTTGCAGCATTCAGAGCATCTTGTGAGGTCTGATATGCAGGCGCACTGATGATATTCTTGTCGTAAAGAATCTTATTGTTATTGGCGTTTGTCTGAGCTGTGTTAACGTTAGCCTGTGCAACTGCAACAGCAGCATTGGCTGCATCAACGGCAGCCTGAAGGCTGACCTGGTCAATGGTGAAGAGCACCTGACCTTTATTTACGCGCTGACCCTCTTCAACATTTACCTTTGTAAGAAATCCTGAAATCTGAGGGCGAATCTCAACATCGTTTTCACCACGGAGAGAGGTTGGATAACCAGTCTCAAGTTGAGTATCTTCTTCTCCAATCGTCATCACGGCGAGTTCTGGAGCCGCACCCTGTTGCTGCTGGTTGTTTCCTTTGCACGAGGGAAGAATCATTGCCACTGTTAACACAGATAGTGACAAAGCATACAATTTTCTGATTTTCATATTAATATGGTTTGTTTAATTGTTTACATCCTATAGTGTTTAGACGCAAATTACCAATTAGATGTAACAAGGTCTTAACCTTTTTAATGAATTTTCACTACAAAATTAACAATTATAGTTATGAAAAAATATTAAAAAGTTTAAAAATGCGAAAATTTGACCAATAATGAGTTAATTGTGAAAACTAAAAATTGATTTTTAGTTTTCAAGAGAGGATAAAATAAAGTCTCGATCATCCTCTGTCGAGACTTGTATAAATAGATTAAATATAGTTTAATTCAAATTGGATATGATCTGTTCGACACATTCAAACGTCTTTTCCGGGGCCTTGTTCCAGAAGTCAACATATTGAGAAACATTTTCAGTCGCGCCTGGTGTATCGCTCATTACTCTTACAATTGCGAAAGGAACTTTACATTTTGTGCAGGTTTGTGCGATTGATGCTGATTCCATGTCAACAGCGAGAGCGTCGGGAAAATTGTTTTTGATTTCAGCAACTTCTTCTGTAGTATGAATAAATTTATCCCCACTGCATATAAGTCCAAACTTAACATCCGGATTTTTTTTGAAGAGCTGTTTCCCGATTTCAAGCACATTTGCACAGGGTATGAATTTCTGTGCAAAACCGTCTGCGGCACCATATTCAGTGCCCGGTCCACACCATACATCATGATACGCAACATTGTCGGCAATTAGTATTGATCCAACTCCCAAAGTTCCGTCAACTCCTCCGGCAACACCGGAGTTGATAACAAGATCCGGCTTTTGGTCGGATATCAATCTAAATGTGTTTAGAGCTGAATTGACCTTTCCAATTCCGCATTTTCCTGCTATTACGGATTGTGAACCAATTTTTCCCGAATAGTAAACAGATTCGTCAATATGAATTTCCGTTCTCTCGGGCATTTGATTAAGGAGTAGGTTCAATTCCTTATCCATTGCCACTAATATTGCAACTTTCATATTCTGTCAAATTTCATTTATTTCGCAAAATTAATTAATTTTGTTTAGTTTTTTATCTTCTTAATTGATAGAGTATGAAAATTATTAAGATATGGAATGATAATCCTTCTGATAAACAGCTGTCTGATATCTGTAAAGATCTTGAGGCAGGTGATATCGCCATATTACCCACCGACACTCTATATGGAATATGTTGTGACGCTTTAAATGTAAAAGCT
>DAWBVG010000487.1:0-10031 GCA_052279865.1 Muribaculaceae bacterium | reverse complement strand
TTCTCCTTTCTCAACTCGCGGAATCACCTCAAAAATAACTCTCAAACTTCCTCGAAAATAAATTTAAACAGTTTCTTAAAATGATTGAGGAAAGAGAAGTTTCAGAACATATTGCAAATTTAATACGGCAAGGTTAATAATGATATTAATTAGAGATTAACAGAATTCATTTATAAGGTAAAAAAACAACAAAAATCGGATTTTTTTGATTGGCCTTTCATCTTTGACAACCTTGTTGTGGAAAGATCACCGGAATTCGATTTTTTATTGGGTTAACAAAGTTTTTTATGGGTTAATGCAAAAATTAACCTCTTCTTAACCGCCTGGATAATATAGTGTCAGATAAATTTGCCGCAGTTTCAGGACTGTCAGGGCACGCTCTCGGCAGCCGCCCTTAAAATCAACAAACAACAATTAAACAGCATCATGAAAAAATTCTGTAACATTACAAACATGAAAACTCCACTCGCGTTTGCGTTGTGTGTAGGCATGTCTGTGGGTTGCCCATTGCCCGCAATGTCAGGCAATGGATCATCAGCAGCCGTCGAGACAAAAAAAGCGGTCACACTGCAGACTTACACTGGAAAAGTAAAAGATACATCCGGAGAATACCTCCCGGGGGTCACTGTCCAGAATAAAACAAACGGGAAAGCATCAGTATCCGACATTGACGGCAACTTTTCGCTTCAGGGAGCAAAAGGGGACAAAGTGGTGTTTTCAATCATTGGTTTTTCACCTAAGGCCATAACGCTGGGAGCGGATTCAAAACTTGAAATAACGCTTTCTGAATCCTCGGCTTCGCTGAGTGAAGTCGTGGTTGTTGGTTACGGCACACAGAAAAAGGAGAATCTGACCGGAGCCGTATCGGGAGTGACAGCCCAGGAACTCGAAGACCGCCCCATCACTAATCTCAGCCAGGGGTTGCAGGGTCTTATCGGAAACCTTAATATCTCTGCCAGCGACGGCACTCCCGGCAAAGGATTCGGATTTAATGTGCGAGGCACAACTTCTGTCAATTCTTCCGGACCGCTTGTGCTCGTTGACGGTGTCCAGATGGATCCCAACATGATTAATCCTGCAGACGTGGAAAGTGTCTCCGTGCTCAAAGATGCTGCATCAGCATCCATATACGGAACTCAGGCTGCCTACGGAGTAGTTCTCATCACAACTAAAAAGGGTAAGGAGCAGAAACCTAAACTCACCCTTTCGGCAAACCTGTCGTGGAACCGTCCCACAAAAATCCCTGAATACATGGATTCCTGGACATTTGCCAATTTCCATAATCTGACCAACCGCAACTCTGGCGGTGGGGATTATTACGACCAGACACAGATGGATCATATCTATGCATATTACATAGATCCTATTCATAATCTTCCTGTCTATATCGATCCCTCCAATCCTGATAAATATCTTTATTGTGGCAACACAGACTGGATTGCGGAAACGCGCAAGACCACCACGCTGACTCAGCAATACAATCTCTCGATTTCCGGAGGTACGGGCAAGACTACCTACTATGGTTCTGTCGGTTTCATGGACCAGGAGGGGCAATTGAAGCATTATGACGATAAATATCAGCGTTTTAATGCCAGCCTTAATGTCAACTCTCAAGTGCTCTCATGGCTGAATGTCGGCATGAAAGCAAACTACAACTATGCCAACCGTGATACTCCTTACGGATCGAATAGCAACGATATGGGTTCTTCATATTATGGAGCGGATCTTCGACCCTTCATGCCCGTGTATCATCCCGATGGAAATTATTCAGGTCAGGGTAGCTGGACCAATATGGTTGCAACCCAGGCTCTTTCCGGAAGCCGAGTGCACAAGGAGAATGACTTATGGCTCACCGGAATAATAAAGATAGAGCCTTTAAAAAACTGGAATATCAATCTGGATTATACCCGTAATATCTATTCTATAAACAAGAAATATCACGGCAAGGAGATTATCGAACATTACGCGAATCCTGATGTCACCACAATTTTCCCTCATATCACCCCGAGCACTGTTAAATATACCAACGACAACAATTATTATGATGCTGTGAATATCTTTACGGATTATACCCGCGACTTTGGCGCCCACAATGTCAAAGTGCTCCTGGGTTATAATTACGAACATCACAGTTGGCAATGGTTTGATGCAGAACGTCAGAACCTGATCAGTCCCGATGTAGCTTCTTTGGGAATGGCATATGGTGAAAAATATAATGGTAGTGGCACTCATGCCAATGCCTCTGAAGGTTTCTTCGGCAGGATAAACTATAATTACGACAACAGATATCTTCTGGAATTGAACGGACGCTACGACGGATCTTCCAAATTCCCTAAAAAGAAGCGCTATGCCTTCTTCCCTTCCTTCTCACTCGGTTGGAGAGTGTCGGGAGAAAAATTCTGGGAACCGGTAATTCCTTATGTGAATGAATTGAAATTCAGAGGGTCATATGGTAAACTCGGAAACCAGTCGGTAGGTGGTGATTACCCTTACATTGCCACTATGGGTGCCAACGGAGAAATGGGTTATCTGATCGATGGCAAGAAGATTGCAAGTGTCGGAACACCGGGACTCGTTAGTCCTTTCCTTACCTGGGAGACTGTGAAACAGTTTGACTTTGGTGTTGATTTCGGAGCGCTCAACAACCGTCTCTTCGGAAGCTTCGACTGGTATAGACGTATCACTAAGGATATGGTTACCAATGGAGTGCCACTTCCGGCAGTGCTTGGCACAGGCGCTCCGCAGGCAAACACCGCCGATTTGCGTACTGATGGCTGGGAACTCAGCATAGGTTGGCGCGACAGACTGCCTTTTGGACTCTCTTATGATGTAAGTCTGGTGCTTTCAGACTATAAGGCGACCATCACAAAATTCAACAATCTCGAGAAACTGATTTCCAACCACTATGAAGGAAAAGTCTGGGGCGAGATTTGGGGATTTGAAACGGACGGTCTGTTCCAGTCGCCTGAAGAAGTGGCAGCCCATGCTGACCAAAGTGAAATATACGGCGGAGGTTGGTATCCGGGTGATGTGAAATACCGTGATATTAATGGGGACGGAAAGATTTCTTATGGAAAAGGAACCGTGGATGATCCCGGCGACCGTAAAATCATAGGCAACAGCGAACCCAGATATGCCTATGGCATCAAGTTGAATGCAGCATGGAAGGGAATAGACCTCAATCTATTCTTCCAGGGCATCGGTCAACGCGACGTAGAGTTGGGAGGTAACCAGTTCTGGGGATTCGGCAATGAATGGCATGTGCCATTCAAACATGCCCTTGATTCCTGGACAGAAGATAATCGCGATGCTTATTTCCCCAGATCTACTTACGACAATGTTACGGGAAACAGGGTGACACAGACCAGATACCTGCAGGATGCCTCATATTTCCGTCTTAAGAACCTGACACTGGGATATACCCTGCCGAAGAAATGGACAGATAAAATCGGTTTCGATTCAATCAGGCTGTATTTCTCAGGTCAGAACCTCTTTACGATAGACCACCTGTTTGACATATATGATCCTGAGACTCTCGGACTGAATTCATATCCTCTTCAGAAATCATTCTCTTTTGGAGTCATCGTGACCCTTTGACAAACGAGAGCATTCATGATTCACAAAAGAAACAAAATTTAATCAAAGAAGCTACATGAAACGCCATATAAAAATCGCAGCTTTATGCTGCCTCTCAATATTCGCATCTTGTGAAGACAAGCTGAACCTTTATCCGGAGGATTCCATCTCGGAAGAGACATTTTTCAAAGATGCCACGGATCTCGAACTTTTCGCCAACGGCTTTTACGGTCTTCTTCCGGGAGCACTCGGTCCCGGTGCTGATGATCAAAGCGACTGCTTTGTCAATGAAAAGCCCAACACCTGGTTGTTCAACCAAGAGACAATCCCTACTTCCGGTGGAGGCTGGAGTAGCGGAGACTGGGGCAATATACGCTCATTGAATTTCTTCATGCAGAGATACCGGAAAGCACAGGGAACGGAAGATGAAATCAATCGCCAGGTGGCTGTGATAAGATTCTTTCGGGCATGGGAATATTTCTACAAGGTGAGAAGATTTGGAGATGTTCCATGGTATGAGACAGATCTTAACATCGATTCGGAAGAACTCTACAAAGGACGAGACAGTCGAAAAGAGGTGTTCGCTCATATTCTTGAAGACATAGATTTCGCCATAGAGCATCTTCCTTCTTCCGCAGCGTCAGGGCGACTTCACAAATATGCCGCGCTTACCTATAAGTCAAGAATGTGTCTCTATGAGGCATCTTTCAGAAAATATCATGGATTAGGCGACTATGAGGAGCTTTTCAAGGAGTGTGCCGACGCTTGCGAGAAAATCATCGAAAGCAACAGGTATGAGATCTATAAAAACAATCATCCAGAAAGCGATTATTATAATCTGTTTATTCAGGAAGATCTTACAACCAATAGCGAATGTATCATGCCGCGCGTATATGAGGCGAAGCTTCTTATGCACAACAACACCCGTCAGCTTGAAGAATCGTATACCGGCATGAGCCGCGCCATGTTCGAGCAATATCTCTGTGCGGATGGTCTTCCGGTGTCTGTCAGCCCCACATATGGAAGTGAGGCTTCCATGCTTGAGGATGAACTTGCAAAACGGGATCCCCGCCTTGCGCAAACCATCGACAATCCCGGGTTGCCATTCAAGCTTCTTGGTGACGGCACCCCATCATACAATGACGTCCCATCTATCGATACAAAGTATTGCACCACAGGCTATCATGTGATGAAATACCATTCTCCTGACCCCGCGCAATGGAACATAGGGCTCTCAACCCTTGACGTGTTTATCTTCAGATATGCCGAGGTGCTGCTCAACTATGCGGAGGCAATGGCGGAACTTGGCAAATGCGATGACGACATACTTGACAAGACCATCAATCAGCTCAGGGATCGGGTAGATATGCCGCATCTTACTTCCAAGGTAGGCTTTACAGATCCGGCATGGCCCGATTACGGCTATATGCTGACTCCTCTGTTATATGAAATCAGGCGCGAACGGGCTGTGGAACTTTTAGGAGAAGGTTTCCGCTGGGATGATATAGTGCGGTGGAAAGCCGGTTCACTACTCGAAAACCCGAAGTCGATGCTCGGCATGAAGGTAAGCAATACCCTCAAAGATAAATATGAGAATTTTAACCGCACCTTGACTGAAGATGGATTTATGGTAGTTTATCCCGACAAACCTACCCGCAAATGGGACAACAAGCTCTATCTCCATCCTCTTCCCATTGAGGAAACCACCATGAATCCGAATCTTCTTCCTAATAATCCCGGATGGGAATAAAAATTATAAAGACAATGAGAAATATATTTAAAATCATATATGCAGCATCCATGATATTTTGTGCCTGTGCATTTACAGGATGCAGCGACAACAGCGGTGACAATACAGTCTATATTCCCAATGCCGGAGCGTTGGTAAAAGCGAATTTCTATATCACGGACGAACCGGATGTAAGAACGTTTACCGTAAAGGTGACTCCGCAGTCTTATCCGGATCTTAATCCTGTCGGAGCCCTACAGGATGCGGTAATATATCTTGAAGCCGACCCAGATAAGGTGGAAACCTACAATGCCCTTCACAATACCGACTATCCGGCACTTCCCGCAGGGTGTTATTCTGTCAGCAGTTCGGTGGCACTTCCAGCAGGCGCATTCGAATCAGAACCTGCAACCATAACCGTTGATGCAACTGCAGGCATAACCCCATTTGTGGAGTATCTTCTGCCTGTCAGCATTGTCGGAGCGGATGGAATTGATTGCTCGCATTGCTGCCAGACTGTTTATTTCCTCTACAGAGGCAGTCTTGATGCAAGTTCAATGACTCTTCTCGATCGTAGCGGATGGACTGTTCTTGCCGCTTCTTCGGAGGAACCTCGAGAAGGAGAGTGGGGACACAGCGGACTTAAAGAGGCTTGTATAGACGGAGACCTCAATACCTTCTGGAGCACGGACTGGTCTACTTCACACCCGCAGCCTCCACATTGGATTACCTTCGACCTCGGAGAAAACACTCATATTCAGGGAATAGCAATACGCGCCCGCGAGGAGGGTTATGACGGAGCCAAAACAATGAATCTTGAGGTGAGCGACAATGGCACGGACTGGACTCTCGCCGGTGAGTTTAAAGATATTCCCGCTGCCGGACAATACCGTTCGTTTATTCCAGAAGCAGTTGATGCGAGGTTCGTAAAACTTACAATCACATCAGTTAATGGAGGTCCACAACTCACAGTCAGTGAGTTCTACATATTCTAAAGGTGCGGGGTTCTTAGGGTTAAAAGAAAGTTTTAGGTAAGATCGAGATAATTAGTTGATATATCAAGCCCGTGAGGGTTGTCGGGTGTGGGCACGTGTCCACACCCGATTGTTTTATTATCAATCCGTAAATTCTTCAAATGCCACAGTGTAATCTTCCCCCATTGTTTTTAAGAAATCTTTCGAAAACGTTTCATAAATGGACCTCGCTTTTGCTGTCTTTCCGCTTGCCATGCATGATTTAATACCGTATGAAAGGGCTGTTTCGGAAAGCGGATCAACTTTCAAAAGGGAACGGCACAACCTATTGACGCTGTCATAACGTCCCTTTGCAAAATCCTCTTCTATTATTTCTGTCAGATAACCAACTATATATGCCTCCATGCGTTGCCGGTAATAGTCAAATGCCGGATCTTCTATGTCAGTAAGAAAATTGCCATGTAGGAATATGGAATTGAGCTTATCCGACTGCTCTTTGTTGAAAGAAGTATTTCGTAGCGAAGAGGATATTTCCCATACTTCTCTAAAATCACAATAACAGGATTCTTCAAGATCTATCCGGAAACGTCCCCGCTCATAAAGAAGAGAGATACCTTCCATTTCCGACAGGGATTTGCGGAGTTTATTGAGCGTGACGTTGCGCAGGTTTTTCACCTTGTCCGGTTCCTTGTCTGCCCAAAACATTGAATTGAGTTCAGAGGATGAGACTCCGTTGCGGCTTACGGTATTCAAGAGTATGTATATAAATACCAGCTTGAGTTTACGGCTGAACATATAAGTTATGTCTTTCCCTGCTGTATCTCTTACGGAGAAAGGACCGAAAAGTGATATACAATTCCGTTCCGGATATTCGGACTCTGGCAGTGGTATAGGCTGCAATGATATAGACTGAAACTTGGATCTATGCTCGGGTTGAGGCATGGATTGAGTCTGAGGTATAGACTCTGATAATTCCTCGGCTTCATAATCTGATTTACGCTTTCTATGTCTTTTTAATTTCATCAGCATCACACAAATTATGATAATTGCCCCAAGACAGCATGCGATCCATATAAATACCGTCTTTTTATCTGATTTCTCGCCAGCATCGGAAACTACACTATCTGCCGATACTGGAGGAGTGGAGATGGTGTAGACGGTGGTAGTGTTTTCCCCATATTTTTCAAATTCCTGAACCACACAGTAAATGCGTTCCAGCATAGGGTTGTCATAGAGAGCAACATTGGTGGCTATCTCTTCTGATACGATCGGGATGGAATCTCCCACCGCAATAGAACTGCCGTCTACCATGTTGATCCGGTAAAGCTGGAGGGAAGAATGCGGACGGTATTCGGGATAGGTCATGGCATAGAAATGTCTTCCATCCGGGTCAATTATAAGTGTTCTTGCCGGCACTCTGTCCACCTGCGGGGGCGATTGTTCCCATAGCTTTTTCACTATTTTTGATTTGAGGTCGATCAGGTAAAAGTCGTAGTAATACTTTATGCCGAGGTCCTGCTTCCCCTCTGCATTTCCTTTTCCCCCGTAAAGATATATTGTGTCTTGCGAAGGGGTCATCATCATGGAAGTGAAGAATCGCGGCGTTATTCTGTCTCCTTTCAATGGAATGCTGTCCCATGAATGCGTTGTGAGATCATATCTTATCAAGGCTCCGGAATACTCTCGGTTTCCGTATCCTCCAAAAAGCAGCAAGGAATTGTCTTTGCTTCGGAAAGCATGAGCGTGGTGATGCCACACTGCCTTAGGTTCCGATATGGCGAGTTCTTTCCATTCTCCGCTTTTAGGATCAATCTCTGCAAAAAGGGCGTTATGATAGATTTCATATGGAACTATCTTGCGTGTTTGACTATTGAAAAAGTTCATGCCAAGGCGTGTTGGCAGACTATCTCCTTGCAGTGAAATGATAGTTTCTTCCTTAGGAAGGATTGCATAAGATTTCAAGGAATCGGAATTGTAAGAATAAAAATTCTGTCCGAATGGATCAAATGCAAATCCTGATGGGGTGCGTGAGTAGACTTTCCATATGGGCTGCCAAGAAAAAGACCTTATTATTAGCCATTTGGGATTGACTACCTTGCCGACTTTGTCTCCGTTCGAATCATGCACCACCTCTCCGTCGCGTTCGCTCAAGGGGATTGTGGTCTTGATGCCGTCAGAGATTATTCGGATGTTGCGGATTGAGAATGAAGCACATTCCACAATGTTATTACCCATTCCGAAGTAAAGTTGTGGGGCGATATTCTTTCCTTTCACACCTGGATAGACAAAAGTTTTTCCCTGATTGCCGATCCCTACCGACATTTTGCCGGACGCGGCATTTAATTTCAGACAAATGTGCATGAGCTTTTCCTCAATATCAATAGCCGGAAAAGTAGCAGAAAAAAGGGTTCTCTCACCGTTACGGGCAAATATGAATGTGGCTTTGTCTTCATACTTGTCGTAATGGAAGTTAAGTGTAAAATCTTCTTTCCCGTGGCGGTTTCCGAGATAAAAGATAGTGCCCGGGCTATATATATTATGGTTTCTGATATCGAAGTCCAGCTGATATTCCGTCACATTCTTTACGTCTTTGTCAACGGAAGGTATGGCAAGCGATGACCGGTCGGCTATGGTTTTCTCGCTTCCATGAAACTGGAGTCCCTGCGCGTTGAGACACAGGATGCCGCAAAATAATGTAATATATAGCAATATAATGAGTTTTCTCATGAAACCGGTATTAACAAAATAACTTCCAGTGCAAATATACAAAAATTTATGCTTTGAAAAAACATATCGCGGCATGCAGAAAGAGATAAACCCGTATAAAGCCTTGATTAATAGGCTTTGTACGGGCTTGGAAACACTTTATAGAGAATTGCTTATTTCTCGTTGGAGAATGAGTAGGGGGCGGATTCGGTAGCCGTGCCACGCGATGTGTTTGGCTCTGAAGTCATGTCGAATTTGAGCTTGGCTCCGTTTATGAGCTGATCGTGGGTGATATAATTCATATCATGATTCTTGCCGTTCAGCTTAAGGGAGTTGATGTAACGGTTGTCCCGGCTGTTTGCGGGAGCATCGATTTCTACCGTTTTGCCGTTTTCAAGCTTCAGCTTCATATTCTTGAAGAGTGGGGTGCCAAGTGCATATTCACCGCTACCGGGACATACCGGATAGAAACCGAGTGCAGAGAATACATACCAGGCGGAAGTCTGACCGTTGTCCTCGTCTCCACAATATCCGTCGGGATTGGCGTTGTACATGCGGTCCATAACTTCGCGTATCCATTTCTGGGCTTTCCAAGGCTCACCTGCCCAGTCATAAAGATAGATCATATGCTGTATTGGCTGGTTGCCGTGGGCGTAATTACCCATGTTCATTATCTGCATTTCGCGAATTTCATGTATGACGGCGTTATAATAACTTTCGTCAAAAATCGGCGGAACCGAGAATACGGAGTCAAGCATATTGGTGAATTCTTTTTTACCGCCCATAAGGTTGATAAGTCCCTGCGGGTCGTGGAAAACAGACCAAGTGTAGTGCCAGGAGTTGCCTTCGGTGAATGCGTCACCCCATTTCAGCGGGTTAAATGGTGACTGGAACTCTCCGTCTTTATTTTTGCCGCGCATAAGCTTGTGCTCGGGATCAAACAGGTTCTTATAGTTCATGGCGCGTTTCTTGAACGGGGCAAGTTCTGCCTCACTCTTGCCGAGGTTCTTGCCTAACTGATATATACACCAGTCGTCATAAGCGTA
>DAWBVG010000486.1:0-9948 GCA_052279865.1 Muribaculaceae bacterium | reverse complement strand
TGACTGGTGTCCATGGCGTGACAAAGCCCCTGCAGACGGTAAGGATTACGACCCCGTGCAGATCGTCGTAGTGGTTGAGAAGAATGGTGTAGAAACACAATTCCCTGTTCCTACTCTTGACCTGGCTGCCGGAGCTTCCCTTAAATGGTATCCGGTGGAAGTAGAGCTCAAGGGTGTTTCACTTGATAAGAATACTACAATCACCATTCGTCCTATTGATGATCAGTGTATGCCTAAATATGCTAACAAAGGTTTATTCCGTTTCTTCATCAACAAGATAAAGGTTTTCAAACCGGGCAATTGATCGACATTTCATTATATTAAATAATCTAACCTCCGGCATCGTCGCTCTCGACTTGCCGGAGGTTTTGTTATGAATAAGATAGAATCACAATGCATTGTGATTCTACTGTAAATTTCTATGCTAATTTATTAGCAATTTGTAAAAAATCACAATAGATTGTGATTTTTTTATTTGTAATAATTAAAAACAATCACTATCTTTGTGGAAAATCACAATAGATTGTGATTTAGGATTATGTTATGGATGGCAAGATTAATAGAAAACAAATTGGAGAAATAATAAAAAAGCGACGGAAGTCACTTAAAATTAGTCAACCAACTTTGGCTGTTTTGGCTGGCATTGGCGTTAATACCCTTGTATCTGTAGAGCGAGGAGAAGGAGATCCTAAGATCAGCACGCTATTATCAATTTTAGACACATTGGGTCTTCAATTCAATATATCACTTAAATAAATTATTATGCGGAAATGTGAGGTATATATTCATGGTAAATTTGCCGGTATATTGGAAGAATCCGTGCATCCCAAGGGGTATGTATTCAGTTATGACGATAATTATGTGTCAGAAAACAGTGAGCCGATATGTCTTGCGATGCCTGTTAGAAAGGAGCCATATGTGTCTGATGTACTTTTCCCCTATTTTTTCAATATGCTTTCAGAGGGTGAAAATCGTGTTATGCAATCTGCAATGTTGCATTTGGATAAAGAGGATGATTTTGGAATATTGTTGGAAACAGCTCAAATAGATACTATAGGGGCGGTAACAGTAAAACCGATTATATGATGGAAATTAATTATTGCCCGTCACTATTGAAAGAAGGCTACAAATCATATTCTCCAGCCGCACTAAGATTATTATTCGGTGGTAAATATGTAAGTCATGTATTGCCATTCCAATCTATTACAGCTGATGATTCGGCGACACAAGATGCTTTGCGTAATGCCGGAAGACTATCACTTTCCGGTGCTCAACCAAAATTTGGATTAGTTTTGGGTGTAGATAACAGGCTGCGCTATTCACAACAAGGAGAACAAAGCACATATATAATGAAACCTAAACCGACAGGATATCATTTGATAAATCACGATTATTGTGCTGCAAATGAAAATGTCACAATGCAGTTGGCATCACAGGTATATGGAATTGAAACGGCTGCCAATGGTCTTTGTTTTTTCGAGGATGGGCAAATGGCATATATCACCAAAAGATTTGATATTCATGCCGATGGTAAATATGCACAAGAAGATTTCGCTTCGCTTTTAGGGCTGACCAAAGCAAATGGCGGCTCAGATTTTAAATATATTAATGGAAGTTATGAGGAATGTGCGGAGGTTATCGCAAAATACGTGAAGACATCGTCTATTGACATCTTGCGTTTTTTCAAGATAATTTTGTTTAATTTCATAACGCTTAATGACGATGCTCATCTTAAGAATTTTTCACTAATAAGTGATGGAAAGGAATATCATCTTTCTCCGGCATATGATCTTATAAACACTTCCTTACAAATATATGAACCCCGAATATTCGCTTTGGAAAACGGATTATTCAAAGAAGGTATGTTTCTATCTGATACACGAAATATTACTTATAGACTTTTTGAAGAATTCGGACATCGAGTGGGACTGCCGGAAAAACTTGTCATGCAGGAAATAAATAGGTTTGCCGCACCTAATAAAAGAGCCGACGAGCTTATCAATCGTTCATACATATCAGATGAGATGAAGAGATACTATATTTCAAGTTTTCATTATCGTCAATCCATGATCAGACCATGATAGTTGAACGGACTGATTAGTCGCGGGAGTGTGCGTAGAGGGAGATGTAGTGGAGGGGGAGGGAATCGGCGAGGTGAGTGCGGAGGTTGGTGTAAGTGATGGAACTCCCTTCACTGCGTAACTTGGTGACCGCTTCCTCTATTGTGGACAAGATGCTTTCGGATAATACTTCTTTTAAAGAGATTTCACCAAGACGCACCATCTCTCCAAGATGGGTTGCGATAGTGCCCGGCGTGAGTTCGCGGGCAGCCGAGATCTCTTCGATAGTTTTGCCATCGCGAAACATTTGTAGCGTTACGCGCTGTGAATAACCTTTGGGTTTCTTCTCTTTTTTCTCTTTGGTTTTCTTTGTCGAAGAGGTGCCGGATGTCATGTCACTATCTCTTGCAACTCTTTTCTTCGATGTTTTAGTTGAAGAGACTGTTGCATCCATATCTTCCAGCACAGCGTGTGCCTTGTATTTCATATATGCTGCAGGGCTGAAATCCTCTTGCGTCAGACCTTTGAGTATAGTCTTCTTCATGTTCATTTCAAACCATAGAAGATCTGCAGCCGTGAAGAGGCGTTGCTGATATGCTGCATTGTCAAGTTCCATCGGTGTCTCGTTGAGCACTTTGCAGATCGGAGCAAGTTGATTGAGGAAATAGAGACATCCATTGCTTATTTTCTCTAAAAAAGCATTGTTGGCAGCTGTGGCATCTGAATCTATGCGTGCGGAGGCATAGATTGAAATAAATTTATTGCCAACATTCTCTATCTTTTCAGAAAATTGTTGGGTGACGCTACGATAGGAATCAAATAATTGGGGATAGATCGGTGCCACATATTCGGTGACAACACGTGCAAAGTCACGCAACTTTATACCCAATGCGTTGAAATCGAACAGTTCTGCGAGGAGACTGCGAAAATACTCATCGCGCAACTGGTTGAGTCGTGCTTCATCAGGTGCCGACTTACGTGAATTGTCAATGAAAGAATTAACATCATTATCCACGATCACCGCATGTGGAGACAAACGCGTTTCCAGGCGCATTCCTTCGAGCGAGCGGCAACGACTTAACGCTACATAGAGCTGTCCGGGAGCAAAAGATTGCTCAGCGTCTATTACCGCACGATCGAAAGTGAGTCCCTGACTTTTGTGGATTGTTATAGCCCATGCGAGACGCAGCGGTATCTGAGCGAAGACTCCATCGATCTGCTGGGCAATCTCCTTGGTATCGTCATCAACCCTGTAACTTGTATTTTCCCATTCGGCATACCCGACTTCAATTGCATCGTAGTCATCATCATCCGGAAGCACATAAACGGAATTCTCTCCGATACCTGTTACCGTGCCTATAAGTCCGTTGTAATAGCGACGTTCAAATCCGGAATCATTCTTGATAAACATTACTCTGGCTCCGACTTTTAAGGTTAGGTATTTGTCGGCAGGATATGATGATTCCGGGAATTTCCCTTTTATCTTTGCCTCAAACACTGAGGCATCGCCTGTGAGCATGGCAAGATGCCGGGCATTGGTTTCATCTGCGATGCGGTTGTGGGTGGTAAGGCGAATTGTGAGAGCTTGTTCTTCCGGTTCCGCAGGGCGACACAGCCTGTTTAAACGGTTTAACACTTCACGGTCAGCATTACCATCGCGCACTGCATTAAGCAAGGAAATAAATTCCGGGTCCTGCTGCCGGTAGATGGTCTTTAGTTCAACAGTAAGAAAGCCCGCTTCGCGAAGACTATGGCTCTCAAAGAAATATGGCGATGAATAAAAATCGCGAAGCATTTCCCATTCATCCTGACGCACCACAGGCGCAAGCTGGCGAAGGTCTCCGATAAGCAGCAGTTGGATACCGCCAAACGGACGGTCGATACCTCTCAAGCGTCGCAGCAATCTGTCAATGCCATCAAGTGTGTCAGGACGCACCATTGAAATCTCATCGATGACTATCAGGTCGAGGCTGGCAATCAGACGACGTTTCTCTTTGCTCATACGGTAGAATCGTTTCTCTTCGCCAAGGAATCCGCGACCCGGAATGAAAGGGGAGAAAGGAAGCTGAAAGAAAGAATGCATGGTCATGCCCCCTGCATTGATTGCCGCTACGCCGGTAGGGGCGAGAACGACCATACGTTTGCGGGAGGATTCGCGCAAACGGCGGAGGAAAGTAGTCTTCCCAGTGCCTGCTTTCCCGGTTAGGAAAAGGTTGGCACCGGTTTCCTCGACGATACGGCGCGCGAGGTCAAGTTCTCGGTTGATCTGCATCACGGTCTCAGGTTCGGCTGCAACGCCATAGCCCAGATCATCTTCTTCCAAATAATTCATCGATAAATCATTTCAATGTTTGAGTCTTCTAAATTACGAAAATTTTTTATAACTATTTATCTCCATAACATTATTTTTGTTGAGCAGCGTTCGATAAAAAGAAAAAGATGGTCTCTGGTCGTAGCTGCTGTTGCTTGCAACTGCAGCACAAACAAATGATAGGAGAGATCCTATGAGCAAAATGGGGAGGTAATTGTTTTATATGTGAGGGATAATTTGTAATTTTACAATTTGAAATCCGAGGAGATGACAGGTTTCAGTCATTTTTTTGGAAATCATTTGATGCAGATTCGATAGAAATTAATGAATAAGCTTTAAGCAACTTTCAAGATATGTTAAAAGTCAAAGACTTACACGCTCAGATAAATGGCAAGGAGATTCTTAAAGGTGTGAATCTCGAAATACGTCCCGGTGAGGTGCACGCTATCATGGGACCTAACGGTAGCGGCAAATCCACTTTGTCAATGGTGCTTGCCGGGAATCCGGCATATGAGGTGACCGAGGGTTCGGCAGAGTTCAATGGCAAAGATCTTCTTGCAATGCCTCCGGAGATACGCAGCCATGAGGGATTGTTCCTTGGATTTCAGTATCCCGTGGAGATTCCCGGCGTGTCTATGGTGAATTTCATGCGTGCGGCGGTGAATGCTAAGCGTGAGTATTTCCATGAACCTCCTATGAGCGCAACCGATTTTCTGAAAATGATGCGTGAGAAACGTGCTGTTGTTGAGCTTGACAATAAACTTGCTTCCCGTTCTGTGAACGAAGGTTTCTCCGGAGGTGAGAAGAAACGCAATGAAATCTTCCAGATGGCAGTGCTTGAACCAAAGCTGTCTATCCTTGACGAGACAGACTCCGGACTTGATGTCGATGCACTTCGTGTTGTGGCGGAAGGTGTTAATAAACTCAAGAGTGAAAACAACGCTACTATTGTCATCACGCATTATCAGCGGCTTCTTGATTATATCAAACCGGAATTCATTCATATCCTCTACAAGGGGAGAATTGTAAAATCGGGAGGTCCCGAACTCGCTCTTGAAATTGAGAAACGAGGTTACGACTGGATTAAGGAGGAAGTTGACAATCAATGATTATGAGCGCGCTAAAACAATATCTTGATCTATTTGATAAGCATCATGATCTCATAGATGCCAACGGAGCCGCTCCGCTTAATGCGCTGCGCCCCGCTGCATTCCGTGAGCTCAAAGATAAGGAGTTGCCGAGAGAGGGTGCTGACAATTATGAGAACTGCAATCTGGAGGAGATGTTTGCTCCAGATTTCGGACTGAATATTGCAAAAGTCAATATCGACGTGAATCCTCAGGCAACGTTCCGTTGCGATGTGCCGATGCTCTCCACATCTCTTTTCATGCTTGTAAATGATACTTTTGCTGCCACAACAGGTGCTTTTGAGTCTCTTCCCGAAGGGGTGGAAGTCGGAAGTCTGAGGAAGTTTGCTGTTGATCATCCCGAACAATTGGCAGGATACTATGGCAAATTGGCAGATCTTAAGAATCCTATTGTGGCTCTCAATACTCTTCTTGCACAAGATGGTTTTTATCTGCGTGTAAAGAAAGGTGTGAAAGTAGAGAAACCCATTCAGCTTGTAAATATTCTTGAGAACGGCTTGCCGTTGATGGCTGTGCGTCGTTTGCTGATAATTGTGGAGGAGGATGCCGAAGCAACCCTTCTTGTGTGCGACCATACACAGAATCCGGATCTTAAATTCCTTTCTCTTGAGACAGTAGAAATCCATGTGGGAAATAATGCCTCGTTTGATTATTATAATCTTGAGGAATCTACGGAGAAAACATCACGTGCATCTGCATTGTATCTTTGTCAAAACGGAGGAAGTCATGTCTCTATCGATGGCCTGACTTTGTTCAATGGCACTACCCGCAACGAATACTATACATATTTCAACGGAGAGGATGCCGAGCTTCATCTCTATGGCATGGGCATAGAGGATACGCATAGAAAGATCTCGACCTATTCGCGTATTGACCATTCATCACCACGTTGCACATCCAACGAGCTGTTTAAATTCACACTTGATGATGAAGCCAAAGGTTCTTTCACGGGAAGAATTTATGTTGCTCCCGGCTCCGTGAAAACTGAGGCATATCAATCTAACCGCAATCTTGTGGGTAGCAATGAAGCTCAGATGACGAGTCGTCCTGAACTTGAGATATACAATGATGATGTGAAATGTTCGCATGGTACCGCCATTGGTCAGCTTGATGAGATGCAGATGTTTTATATGCGTACACGTGGTCTTGATGAGGCTACGGCTCGTCTTCTGCTTAAACAGGCATTCATGGCTGATATCATTGACCGTATCCGAGTTGAGGCATTGCGCGATCGATTGCGCTTAATGACCGAACGAAGGTTTGCAGGCGAGAGTTCGGCTTGCGCATCATGTTCCCGTTGTGGGAAATAAGTAGTTATGACTGATGCCCTGTGACGTAAATATAATTGATATGAGTTTTGATATAGAAAAAATCAGAGAGCAGTTTCCTATTCTTCAGAGAACAGTAGGCGGGAAAAGGCTCATATATCTCGACAATACGGCGACTTCTCAGACACCGGCATTGGTTGTTGACAATATAACTTCACTTTATGAGCACACCAAAGCAAATGTGCATAGAGGGGTGCATACGTTGTCGCAGGAAGCTACAGATCTTCAGGAACAAACGCGCCGTAAAGTCAAGGATTATATAAATGCCGAAAGCATCGAAGAAGTCATCTTTACACGTGGCACAACGGAGGGTATCAACCTTGTCGCTTCATCTTTCGGCGATCGTTTTCGTGACGGCGACGAGATTATCCTCACGATAATGGAACATCATGCCAATATTGTTCCCTGGCAACTTCTTCAGCGTCATAAGGACATAAAGCTCCGCGTGGTAGATGTGAACGATAGAGGTGAGCTTGATCTTGAGCAATACAAGGCATATTTCAACGACCGCACTGTTCTTGCCACATTTACCCATATCAGCAATGTCCTTGGCACAGTTAATCCCGTAAAAGAGATGATTGGTATTGCTCATGAACATGGTGTCCCGGCTATGGTCGACGGGGCGCAGGCATCACCTCATCTTAAGATTGACGTTAAGGACCTTGATTGCGATTTTTATGCATTCTCATCTCACAAGATGTATGGACCAACGGGAGTTGGAGTGCTCTATGGTCGTCGATCACTTCTTGAATCTATGCCGCCTTATCAAGGGGGTGGGGAGATGATAAAGCATGTTAGTTTTAAGGGCACCACATTCGCAGATCTTCCCTTTAAATTTGAAGCCGGAACGCCCGATTTCATTGATATTGCAGCCTTCTCCAAGGCACTTGATTTTCTCAATGAGACGGGACTTGAAAATATTCACCGTCATGAGATTGAATTGCTTGAATATACAACGGAGAAGTTGCGGAATATTCCTGGTGTAAAGATATATGGAGAGGCGCCGGAAAAATCTGCTGTCATATCATTCAATGTGGGAGATGTCCATAATTATGATATAGGCCTTTTGCTTGACAAACTCGGGGTTGCTGTTCGCACCGGACATCATTGTGCGCAGCCTCTTATGGAACGTTTCGGAATCACCGGTACAGTAAGAGCCTCCTTTGCGGCATACAACACACAAGAGGAGGCTGATATCTTCATTGCCGCGCTGAAGCGCGTGGCGTCTATGTTCTGATCGTTGCGATTACTTTTTTTCGTCGGCGAATTTGTTGGGGAATTTGAAATGTTGACGTGGATGTGTCATCGCCCATATCACAAGGAATACGCCTAACAGAATAAACGGTATGCTGAGCATCTGACCCAGGTTCATGCCGTAGGTTGCAATCATTTCATATTCCGACTGAACCTGCACGTTCTTCACGTATTCGATGAGGAAGCGGGGGAGGAAGATGCCGATAAAGAATACACCGGTTATAAGCCAGGGACGCTCTTCCGCATTCTTTTTCCAATACATCCACATCAGCAAACCAAATAGAAGGAAATAGCAGAGAGCTTCATAGATCTGTGTTGGATGTGCCGGCAAGGTTTCACCATTGCGAAGGAATACGAATCCCCATGGCAGGTCGGTAGGACCACCGTATATTTCGCTGTTCATAAGATTTCCGAGACGGATGAGTCCGCCGACAAGGGCAATCGCTATCACGATCTTGTCGAAAACCCATGACGCCGGTTTCTTGGAAACAAACCAAGAGAAGAGGAATAGTGCTATTATATTGGCAATAGTGCCGCCATGGCTTGCAAGTCCCCCCTCCCATATCTTGAATATCTCGGCAGGGTGTTGTGAATAGTATCCCCATTCATAAAAGAACACGTGTCCGAGGCGCGAGCCGACAATAGTCGCGACTACGACATAGATCAGCAATGTGCCAAGCCATTTTTCCGGGGCTCCTTCGTGGCGGAACATCTTAGCCACGAGCCAGTACCCTATGGTAAATCCGATTGCGAACATCAGTCCATACCATCTCACAGAGATTGGACCGAGAGAGAAAAGGATCGGATTTGCATTCCAATATATTATGTTTAGCATTTTATGTAGGTTTTAGGTTTTAGGCTTTAGGTCTTAGGTTTTTTTGGCGAAGCTTCTATTGCCTAATGCCTAAAACCTAACGCCTCAAATTATTTTCTTCGCTTGCCGAGGAGGTCGCGTAGACCGTCCATATCGAAAGTCAGCGTGAAACGCAATGTCTGGTCGAGAGGAGAACTCTGTGCAGTTGCAAGCATATATGAGGCATCGAGCTGCACCACATTAAGTGAGAAACCTGCCCCGAAAGCGAAATAGCTTCTGCCTCCTTTGTTGGCATGTTCGTAATTATAACCTGCGCGCACAAAGAATTGCTGGTTGTAGGCGTATTCAGCGCCAAAACTCACTCCAATTTCCTGAAGCTCTTCCTTAAAACCGCCGGGTGCATCCGTGAAGCTTTTGAAGATACCCGTGATTGGAGACATTGTCTCCCATTTGTCAAGAGCGTCTTCATATTCCTGTTGTCCTTCGACGGTTGAAGTGTCATAATCTTTCTGACGCGGTTTGGTTGGAACAAGCAGCTTGTTCAGGTCAAGTCCGAATGCAAGGGTATTATAATCAGCCAACGGGAACATAAAGTTTGCTCCGATTCGGAGATTGGTGGGCAGGAATGCATTGGACGCTCCATGATCATAGCTCACTTTTGTACCAATGTTTGATATGTCGAAACCCCAGGAGAACTGACATTCGCTACGACCAATCATGGGATAAGATGTAAAATATCCTGAAAGGTCAACGGAGAATGCCGAGGCTGCCGTGTTGGATTCGCCTGTTTGAGTATCGTTATATGAGAGGTCAGAAAGAATATAGCGTAACACTACTCCCATAGAAAATTTTTCCGACAGCTTGCGAGAATATCCGAGGTCGATGGCAAACTCGTAAGGGTTGATGGTCTGCACATTCCCTTCGCTTTCATATCCGCTGGTGGTTACCTCGCCAAGAGAGAAATAGCGTAGCGATGCGCTGAAAGCCTGGTTGTCGCCGCTTCCGGGTTTCCAATAACCGGCAAGATTTGCGA